>JAJRSR010000043.1 GCA_024278695.1 Planctomycetota bacterium
CGATCGGCGTGGTGCGTTTGGTCGGACCACGCGCCGAGACTATAGCTCGCACAGTCTTTCAAACTGCCGGACCAGAAGAAACAACGCTGTGCCGGGACAAACTTCACTACGGAGCCTTCGTCGCCGGCAACGTTGTGATCGACGACGTGGTGTGCAGCGCGATTCGACTTCACGGGAATATTGCCGTGGACATTTGCGCGCACGGCGGCGTGAGGATCATCGAACGGATTCTCTCTGAGTTGGATTCACTCGGCGCTACCGTCGCGACAAACAGCACAACCGAGTCCCCCTGTTGGCCCGTCGATGACCTGATCCAACACGAAGCGGCCATCGCGATGAGTGCCGCGCGAACCGAGCGGGCCGTGAGATTCCTATCGCGGCAATACACCGAACTCCCCCAGATGATTACCGAAACCGCGGACATGGCCGAGGCAGATCCTTCTCGAACACGTGATCGGCTATCTGCAATGGCGGGTCGAACTGATGCCGCCTACCGACTCATCGGCGGTGCAACAGTCGCCTTTGTCGGCCCGGCGAACGCCGGAAAATCCACCCTGTTCAACCGGCTCGTCGGCCGTCGGGCGGCCGTTGTATCACCCACCTGCGGCACCACCCGCGACTGGATTCGCGAGCCGGTCGAAATCCTCGGCGTTGCCGTATACCTGATCGACACGGCTGGCGTTCACGCTGACCCTGGCGCACTTGAAACCACCGCGATCGCCGACGCCCAAAGGCACATCACGACCGCAAACCTCCGCATCATCGTACTCGATGCCGCAACCGAGCTGGCCCCACACACAGCGGAGGCCGTTCAGACTTGGATGAACCTCGGTTCGTACCTCGTGGTCCACAACAAGACTGACCTTTCCACACCGAATACCGCCATAAGGCCCCCATTCGCCACGGAAAACACCGTCGCAACCTCAGCTCTGTCGGGTGCCGGCCTGGACCGGCTGGGGGCCGCCATCGTGGAAGAACTAGGAATCACGGACGAAATCGAAAACCAGCCTGCACTCTTCACCCCCCGGCAAGCCAATCTCGTGGGTAAGGCGATAGTGCTCTTAGATTCACAGGCTGAGACCGCCTCTTCACTCCTATGCCGAGATCTTCTCGGGAAACTCACCGCAAGCACCGATAACTCAAACCCCCAGGATGCCCCAAATAGGCACTGAGACCGGAACTACTAGGGTTCCGTCACAGATTTCCACCCACCAGGATGAATAAGCCAAAATTGCCGTCCGATTAGTGGTTGATCCCGGCATTTCCTGCCCCTAAAGTCGTGTGTTGGAACATTGCGGTTACGGTATGTGGCTCGAGAGCAGCGTCACCGTGCCCTACGGAATCGAACTAATGTCAGATTTTGAGGATTCGCAATTCGCCCGATTGGTCGTGGAGCGAAAGCTTTGCACGCCCAATGAGGTGGGGCTCGTGCGCGCGGAACTCAAAACGATCAACAAAAACGGCAAGTCCCAATCGCTCAAAGATCTGCTAACCGAGCGGGGGTTCATCACACCGTCACAGGTCACGCGTCTCAACATGGCCGTCGATGAAGATTCGATGTACCGCCCGGCGCAACAGATCCCCGGGTTTCAGATTCTCAGCAAACTGGGACAGGGTGCGATGGCCGTCGTCTTCAAAGCGAAACAGCTTAGCCTCGACCGACTTGTCGCGATCAAGGTCTTACCCAAGCGTCTCAGTGAGAACCAAGAGTTCGTCGATCGGTTTTATCAAGAGGGTCGTGCGGCCGCGCGTTTGAATCACCCCAACATCGTCCAAGCCTTCGACGTGGGTGAGTCTGGCGGGTACCACTATTTCGTGATGGAATACATCGACGGTAAGACCGTTTATGATCTTCTCTCCGATGGCACCCCTGTAGACGAGAGCGAAGCGGTTCGTGTGACGCTACAAGCCGCGATCGCCCTGGAACATGCACACGCCCAAAAACTGATTCATCGCGACGTCAAGCCTAAGAACCTGATGATTACGCAATCGGGCACGGTAAAGCTGGCGGACATGGGTCTCGCCCGCGAGATGGGCGACTACGCGACCGCTGCCGCCGAGGCCGGTCGCGCTTATGGCACGCCCTATTACATTAGCCCTGAGCAGATTCGCGGCGAGATCAACATCGACCCGCGGGCGGACATTTACGGGCTCGGGGCTACGTTCTACCACATGGTCGCGGGCAAGGTTCCGTTCGACGGTACGACACCGTCGGCCGTGATGCATAAACACCTGAAAGAGCCGCTTATCCCAGCAGACCACCTCAACAAATCACTCTCGGCCGGCGTGGGTGAGATCATTGAGGTGATGATGGCAAAAGACCCGGCCGACCGCTACTCGTCATGCACCGAACTGATTGCGGACCTGGAAGCAGTCACGCGGCTGGAACCCCCGCTCCAAGCCCGTAAGAAATACGACCATGCCCTGCTTCAAGACTTGGCCACGGGCACCAGAGTGGTTCAGACGGGCCGTGGCACTACAGCAACCGACGGCCAAACCGGCCCGAGTACACTAACCATCATCATGGGCATCGTTATCGCGCTGTCGCTCCTCGGCAATGCCGTCCTCATCGCAATCTTACTTAGCTGATGGCCAAACACGTGACACGGTCACGATGTTCTGGCACCACGATGTTCTGGCACCACGATGTTCTGGCACGATTTTCTGGGAACGTCGAGTCACCCTAGCTAAGCAGCAGCTCAGTTGTCGCATCGGCTGGTACCGCCCACCGGTGGAAAATTGGCCGGGTTTTCTGTGCGCGCCCGCGCATGGCTGTCGATCTGGGCTCTCCAATTCCAACTCTCACCAATACTACCACCCACGCTATTGAGCTCAGATGGAACCACCTCAAAACAATCGACCAGGGTGCTGCCAGCTTCCAGATAACGGTTCATGACACGCCTGATTACGAGCGGCGTATCGTTCGGGTCATCACCCTCTTTGTTCACATACCAAACGGTAGCCTGTAAGTATTCGACGTAGTAACCATGCAACTCGCTCACCTCTAAGACCAAGCGGTTGTGGCCCGTGCTGGTATCCACGCGGACGGTAACGTTAAATTCAGGTTCCTCCTCAGGGTCTTCGCCGGAAAGGGGGAACTGCCAAACCAATAGCTGCTTGCTGTGGCGTTCTTTGAGTTCTGCCTGTTCTTCAGGTGTCAGGTGACTCCCGGAACCTTCTTTCGGCGGAGCGGAAGACCGCATCGCAAACGTCACCGCAAGAACTCCGGCCAACACCACGAGAATAATCAGTCGAGGTTTCATCTATGCTTGAACTCCATAAACACTGTCCGAAAACATGATTATCGCCACAAGGGGCACGGGTGAGCCGCGGGATACTCCCGTTCCACCTACGCCCTCCGTTCGCACCCGCCAGTGCAGTATTAGGACGCTTCAAGCCCCAATCAGTTCTCTGATTCTGGAGAATGACGTCGCCCTCGCCGCCGGAGTCTACTGCCCGGCTCCAGCATGGACAACTGCCCACTGCCAAGGGAAGCGCCGTAAAAACGCTCCAACCCCCATCCGTACCGGTTCAGCCGGAGAAGTACCCCGGTCGATAGAGATCTATCCCGGCAGGCCGGCTCTCGGGGGCCCAAGGGCGGCTTTCGTCGCAGGTGGAGCCCCTTTTCGTCGGCCCGGGCTTTGAGATGTAGACGTCAGCGACTATTGGGACGATAACCGCGCCCGAGTGGTTCAATACCAAGCCACTATCGTGTACGATACCGTGTTCTGTGCCAAGTGGGCACGAGAGGGACACCGAGGCGAGTCCGATCGTCCAAGCGGGCGAATACGGCTCCAGGACAAGATACCGAGCAGAGACCATGAAAGCAGAACGACGTCACGAACTTCGCGAAAACGACTTAGTCCACGCACTTCATTCAGCACGCGACTATTTGGAAAACAACGGAGGGCGCGTTGGCTTTATTGCCATAGCGGCCATCGTTCTTGTGGGCGGTGCCACGTTCGCGATGAGATCACAAGCATCGACGATGGACTCCGTCTGGCGTCAGCGCGCCGAGCTCCAGTACACGGATCTCGAAGAGGGCCGTCAATCTCTGGATCGGTTAAAAGAACTCACGGCTAGCGTTTCGAATTCGCGGTTTGTGATGGACAGCCTGATGGACCAGGGCAGGCAGGCGTTAGAATTGGCTTCGATGGCACCGGTTCCGCCGGACCCGGAATTGAATGAGCGCGCCCGCGAGGCTTTCACTTCTTTGCGGGATGACTTTTCTAACAACCCCGTAGCCGAGAGCATCGCATTGTTGGGTCTGGCTACGGTCGAAGAGAACGCGTTCGTGATTGACGGGCTGGCTACACACAAACAAAACGCCGAGGAATACCTCTCCACGGTGATACGCGAGAGCCGTTTCAACGGTCTCCCCACACAGACGCTTGCCACCCAGCGGCGCGAGTCGTTGGACCATACGTTCACGAAAATCTCAGTGGTCTCTTCGGCACTTGACGAAGTGGACGTACCGGCAGACGAAGCCGACAAAGCGGTAGAAACGCCGTAACGGTGTGACAGACTCTTCCCGTGGCAACCCCATACGCCGCCGCAGACCTCGGCTGACTTCGGGGAGTATCATTCCGCTGCTCTCCGGCGTGTGCCTTGCTGGATGCGCCACGCCTCCTCCTGCGCTACGGTTTCAGGTTTTCGACACACGAGACCTCAGCCAGTTTGAGGTGGTCGATGCAGCCTCAGTCGTCTCGCCGCAGACTGTGTGCATCTCTGCCGCCGCCAATGAGACCATCAGCTTCTGCGTGGTGATCCGCAGCCCATCCGCCGAGATCGAATCACCCGGACTGTCCATCGGACCGATCGATTCATTGGCCGGACGACTCAGCGAGGACGCGTTTGACATCTTTCGTCTTCTCAGCGTTCGTACACCGCCGCTGCCCGGATGGCACATTCGTTCCATTCCGCCCAACGAGCGAACCGCAGCTCCGCTGGATGTCCTGGTACCGATCGACGCACCGCGCGGCGGGCTACCCGGTCGATTGGAACCGGACCGGGCTTACTATTTCTGGATAGATGTCACCATCCCCAAAGAGACGAACGAAGGCACTTACACGACCACGCTTGACCTCTACGCCGGGACACAGCCGGTAGCGCACCAGAAGATCGAACTGACGGTGCTGCCGTTGGTCTTACCGGATGATTCCGGAACCATGTTTATCGGCGAACTCGATCACCGTTCGCTGTTTCGCAGCATCACCGCAGCTCGCTCAGATTCATACACCCTCGGTATGGATCACTTGAAAAACGACAACCGCCGGGCGGAACTGCAACAGGCACTCGTGAGCACGTTGCGGCTGCTCCAGTCGCATGGCGTCACCCCCGTGCTGCACAAACTGGCCCCCGTCGCGAAGATGAACGCACGCGACGGACTGTCCCTCGACTGGAGCCAGTACGACACAATTGTCGAACCGATTTTGGATGGTCGCATCTTTGCCGACGGGCTCGGCGTGGGGGCTTGGCCCATCCCGCCGCTTCCGCAGGCCGAGCGTCTGGTGACCTCATCCGGTCGGCGTCACATCAGCGAGAGTGCGAATCGACTCGCCCGCGACTACCTGGCCGGCTGTGCGCGTCATTTCGCGAAGAAGGGTTGGCTCGCTCGAAACTACTGGATACCTCAGACTCCAAGCCCGTTATCGCAAGACGGGCTCGACCGGTTCAACACCTTGGCGGCCTTGGCTCGGCGTGCCCATCCCGGTCTCCGGGTGGTCTCAATGGGTTGCCCTCAAGACCTCAGGCCATACGGCAAGATCGACGCGGCCATGCCCGAGCCAAGCGATCCGACCGACATTTGGATGCCCCCGGCCCGTTATTACGATCCGGCAGCGATGCAAGAACAACGGCAGCGTAGTCGAAAAACTTGGATAGCTCTGGACGAGCCGCCCTACCTGGGAGCGGTCCATGTAGCAGCCCCGCCGAGTTATACCCGTGCGCTCGGGTGGATGATGGTGAGCCTGGACGCGAGAGCCCTGAATCTCGGCTGCGTGAACGATTGGCCGGAGGGTGACGGTAGTCCCACACCGGAAACCTGTGCCTCAAAGAACCCAAATGTGTTGCTCTATCCCGGTCGCGCGTTTGGGCTGCGTCACCCGGTAGCGTCAGTTCGACTCAAACGACTGCGACGCGCCGCTCAAGATCTATCGATCCGACGTCTTCTGCTGAAAAAAAACCTCGACCATGTGGCGCAAACACTTGAGTCTACGCTTGTGGCGTATGCCGGATCGAAGGCGTACCGCGCGCACTACGCTGATGGTCGGGCCATCGGCTGGGCAGACGACGAAGCCCAATACGATCGTGCACGCCGGATCATGCTCGACGCCCTACTATCGCCAGAGCACGGTCCTTCAAACGCGACAGCCTCGGCTTTCGAAACCACGACGGACTGGCGGCGGCTCATGTCCAAGGCAAGATCGGTTCATCTCAGCGTAGACGGATGCAACGCACGCTACACCGGCACAAGCACCGAATGGCAAGTGGCGTTGACCTGCACAGTCACGATCACCAATCGCCTGAGGACTCCCGCCGGAGGACGCCTTCGCTTCGCCAACACGCCCCCCGGCTGGGATGACAGCGGCGAGGGCAAACAACTGGCGGCCATCCCCCCCAACGGATCGCGCCGCGCGGTTCTCACGATTTCCTCTAAGGGATTCTCGTTGCGCACCGGCGGGGTCGTGGACTTGCCCATCGAAATGCTCCTGGACGGCGGACGGCTTGTTGAAACGACGGCGCGCGTTTCCTTCGCCACGGCCATCCCCTTTTCAGGACCGGCGGTCGTAGATGGTGACCTTTCCGATTGGGCACCCGGCTCGGTCAACATGGCCGGTGACTTCCGGCTCATTACCGGCGGACCGCGCGACACACTCGATGACCGTGACACGCACCCGCGAGCCCGAACCATCGCCTTCTTCCGGCAGGATGAACATTTTCTCTACGTGGCCGTAAACACCGAACTCGATGAGCGAGACCTGGCCCTGCAGCAACAACGCAACGCCGTCAGCTACGACGGACTCACGCCGATTGGAGAGCCGCTCGTCGAGATTCTCATTGATCCACTCAACACCGGCACGCGATCACCCGCAGACCTCTACCACCTCGTCATCAAACCCAGCGGCGCTCATCTTTCCGAACGCGGCGTCGGGCTCAGCCCCCCGGTCGGCGAGCGTACGGCGTGGGCTTCAGATGTGGAAGTTGGTACGAAACTGCTACGCGGGCGATGGATGACCGAACTACGCATACCCTGGTCGTCCTTCGCTGACGTACCGCGACAGAACAGCATCTGGGGCTTCAACATCACCCGGTATGACGCCGGCACACAGCAGTACAGCACCTGGTCGGGTTCTGTCGGCAACGCCTACGACCCGGTATCACTCGGAAACGTGTTTATACCGTCCGTCTCTGACCGACGGCGGTAACCTGGTGAAACCGAGCTATGAGGCTTGGGCAGCGGTGGAATCGACCGCTCAGGCTGCTATGATTGAAGAAAGGTGCCGCCGCTTGCAATGTGTTCGGCACCGGGCCACGTTATCGGAGCCTTGGATGAATCGGTCGAACCCACACAGGACAGCAAGACCCTGGCGATCGCGCGGCTTTACGCTGATCGAGTTGCTCGTCGTGATCTCGATTATTTCTCTGCTGATTTCAATCCTGATGCCCTCACTGAGTCGTGCCCGCGCGCAGGCTAAGACCGTCCACTGCCTCGCCCGCCTCAAGGAGTTCGGCACGGCGATCGCCGCGTATGAGGGCTCCAACCATGACGCGCTCCCCCCCGCGCGGTGGCTTCCTGACACAAGCAAGTTTCGCGGCTTCGAGCCGGACGCCGTCGATCCGGAGCGCCCCATCGAATATGGGTGGTCCGAGATTCTCTTCACTTACGTCTATCGCGAATCCGTGGCCGTCATGGAGAGTTACCCGGTCCTTCGCAATATCGAGGGTCAGCGGTGGGAGGAATACTTTCAGTGTAAAGCCGTCGGCGATACCAGCGTGTCCGGCGGTCACTACCGGGTCTACCTGCCTTCCTGGTCGGCCGGCAGCTACGCGTTGGAAGCGGGCGGCGTTTATGGCAACACGACAAGGGCGAACCCCAGCCGCTCTACCGCGCGCGAAACGATCCGCCCCAAGATGCCGCTGCTCGGTGATTCCAACGACCGGTCAGAACGTGGCGACGGACTGGGCACGGACGACTGTAGCTACATCGATGGCGGGGAAGCCAACTACGTCGGATCTAACGGCATCAACAACGGCAACCGCTTTTCAGATCGCCATTCCGGCGGCACGAACTACCTGTTCCAAGACCTCCACGCCGCGTGGAACACCAAGCTACGCGAAGCGCTAGCGCGGGATTACGATCTCAACGGCATCGTGGATATCGAGGTGCAGCCGTAGGTGCGGTCATCCATACGCTCCGGAATACCGAACAGTTTGCTCGGACGAAGCAGATAGGGTAGGCTGCGGGACTTATGAAAATCACGGACATTCTTACCGCCGATCAGATTCGCATGCCGTTGGCCGCCACCGACAAGACCGGTGCCATCA
>JAJRSR010000044.1 GCA_024278695.1 Planctomycetota bacterium
AAGCGGCTGGTGTAGCAAAAGTGCGTCTTCGAGGATTGTATTCGTGGTTGGAGTCTGCCTTGATTGCTGCTGATGTGACCATTGAATCGGTTGCGCCCGAACTCCATACTTATGCGATGCAACAGGGCGGTGTGGCTGACGACCCAACCCGAAAGATCAAGGATTTTCTCAGGGAAGACGGACACGAACTGTTTCAGCAGCACCTCAGACAACTTTGTAGCAGGAAGCTGGCCGAGGCGTTTGGCCATTCACATTAGGGAGTTTAGATATGGAAATCACAACCACGTGTAAACAGGGTACGCACACATTCACATTGGACGCTTTTTTGTTTCGCCCGTGCCTACTGGTGGGCTTGGTTTGCTCGGTCGTATTGGCCGGAGGTTGTGCGAGCAACACGATGACGATTGTGCAGGATGAGTATCTCAATACGGCGGTTCATTTGAATCGTCCGGTGGATCAGCGTACGGGCGATCCACTTGAGGTTACGATAGTCTGCCTCTACCCCGAGGACCTTGAGAAAGAGTCTAACGCTGGTTTGAAACCCGGGTCGGGTATTACCTCCAAGGGGTGGTACGACAACCGCCCGACGCATTCGGGTAGTCGAGGCTTTCAGGTGCCGGCAGACCAGGTGTTCCTGTTGACGAATGATAGTCAGCCGTACGGGACCCGGATAGGGCGGCGTTTGCAGGGTGCCAAACGTGATGGGCGTTCGGAGGTGGTTGTCACGGGTATCAAGTTCCACTCGCGCGGCATGTTCAAGGGTGGCCCCATCATGTACGTCTTTCCCAAGTTCATCGGTCCTCAGGGGCAGGTGCTACCGGTCCCGCCGATCCTGTATTCATCCCCACGACAAAGGGGTGGGGTTCGATTCAAGATCGGTGTGGACCCGGACCGCGAGCATTACGGGCAGTACCTGGAGCGCATTACGGGCACTTAAGCGTCGAAGACTGGTCGGGCGTTTTACCTTCTGAGCAAAGCGGGTAAGGTCGCGGCTTCGCTGTCGGCGCGGTCGACTTTGGGCGGTATAGTGCTCGCGTGGAATCTAAGGGCGTGGAGGTAGTATCTAATGGGTGTCTGGGCAGAAGTACATTGGTCGGAGGGCATGTTTCTCCGCCCCCATCATCTCCAGGCATCCCAGCGATGGTTGGAAACCACCGTCAGCAGTGGTTTTGACGCGCTTCGGCCCTTCGGCTGGGGTTTCTTGCGTCTTAGTGTGGCCGCAGAACCACTGGAGAACTTTACGTTTCGTTTGGACGAGTGCATCGTACGAATGAAAGATGGTACCTGGGTTCACGTTCCCGAAAATACCGATGTTGAACCGCTCGACTTCCAGGAAGCCATCGAACAGGCCGACGGCCCGTTGGAGATCTTTCTGGGGATTCCCCAAATTCAAGAGGTGCGTGCGAATTCGGTCTCTCTTGAGCATCCGGAGCAAGTAACGGGCACGCCGCGGTTCGAGCCCCATGCCGTCGTTCGTCGAGATGAGAACACCGGCGAGAACCCTCAAACACTCTACGTTCGTCGGATGCGCGGAAAACTGTTCACAGCCGGTGATGATTCCACAGGTTACGATGTCGTTCGCGTTGGTTCGGTGGTGAAAAGTGATCGTCCCGGCGCGATTCCGGAGTTGGATCCCCTGCTCTGCGGTCCGGTCTTAACAATTCAATCTGATGCGGGTCTCGCTCGGTTTGTTAAGTCGTTGGCCGATCAGATCGAAGCCAAGAACGAAGTCATGGGCAAAGAGGCTCGCGAGCATCGCATGCTCTTTACGGATGGGATGCCGGCAAACACTGAGCACCTGCTAAAGCTCCATGCGCTCAATGAGACTCGGGCGCAGTTCCGGGCGATGTTGCAGAGCCCGCTGCTTCACCCGTATGATATTTTCGTCGTCCTTTCTCGGCTGATCGGCCAGTTGTCCGTTTTTCAAGATGAGCTGGTGCCGCCACGGCTGCCGTTGTATGACCACGACCAGCCGGGAGCTGCGCTGTATCAGCTTCACGGGCACATTGAAACCATGTTGGACGGGCTGCGCCCGATGGCGTACGTCGAGCGGCGTTTTGTCCGCAAGAAGGATCCTCGGGGGCACGAAGGGCTGGAGGTTGAGCTCGACCGCAGTTGGGTTGACGACGACCTGGAGATGTACGTCGGTTTGCATTCCGTCGGGATGGACATCGCGGAACTCGAACGTCACATCTATTCGGGTTTTAACTTCAAGCTTGCGTCTCCGTCGCGGGCCCCTCGGATCGGGAACATCGCCGTGCGCGGCTTGCGTTTGCAGATTAAGTCCGTTCCTGCGGGGACGCTGCCACGCCGGCAAGACCTCCACTACTTCCGAATCGACAAGACCATCGGGTCTGATCGGACCGACTACTGGCGGGAATGTGAGAATGAGAACGGGATTCGAATTGGCATCCAGGAAGGGCAAATGGCGGACTTCGAGAAGTTTCAGCCGTCCCTCTATGTGATCTTGCAGCCGCGAAAATAATGGAAAATACCCCTACAAAAAAACTCCATCTGCTGGAGGCCTGCTGGCCGGTCGTCGAGTTCGTGACGAATTTTGTCCGGATGGGGAAGCACGGAACCACACCCGCTCCGGAAGATGTGCGGTATGAAGCCCTGGCCGCGCTACGGGACGCGGAAGATATCGCTCGCGATGATCCCGTCACCGAGCGGGCTTGGCATGATCGCATCAAGGGGATCATGGTTTACCTGCTTGACTACAAGCTCATCAACACCGAATGGGATGGCCGGATGTATTGGCTGGACAACCCATTCGAGACCGACCCCACCGTCTTGAACCATTCCCAGGCGCTAGGCGGTGAAGATTTCTTCATCACCTGCGATGACATGCAACGTGAATACGAGCTCGCCGACCGGCGCGATCGGGATGACCGAGATGAGTTGGCCGAGCAGTTGAGCGTCTATTTCATTTGCCTGCGACTTGGTTTTCAAGGTCAGTACCACGATCGACCGCAAGAGCTCTCCGACTACACACGGCGGCTCTTCACGCGGCTTCCGGCTTACGGCACGACGCGATCGAAGGAGATGTTTCCCGATTGCTACCACAGGAATCAAGAACTAAAAATCAAGTATGACCTGGGGATGAGGCTCACCATCGTGCTGATTACGCTGGCTTTCGTGGTGACCGGCTGGCTGGTTGCCTCACGGCTCGCCTGGAATAGTGCGGTAAGTGAAATCCGAACCAATGTGGAGCGCGTGGATGCTCAACTGTCAGGCAAGGCGGCTCCGGCTGACGTTGACGATGAGGGGTAGCGTGCCCTGGTGGGCTGTTGTGTTGTTGTTTGTGTTTGCTGCTGGGATTCTGCAGGCCGGTTAAGAAAGTTGCGACATGAAAAAGTTTCTCAAGATGTTCAGTAACCTGCCGCCGGGCGCCAAAGCCCTCTTGCCGCTCCTGGGGATATCATCCTTGGGCAGCATTCTGTTTATCATCAAGCGAAACTTTCCGAGCACCTCCACGCTGCTCGTGATTGCTGCGGTGCTGGGTGCGGCCATTGTGATTGGCCTGGTGATTTTCCTGATCGTGAAGCTATTCACAATCGGGCAAAACAAGCGTGCCAACAAAATGGCACAAGATCTTTCGAGTGATGGGCAGGGCGGTCCGCAGTCGATGGATGTCAGTGCTGCGATCAAAGCCAACAATGCCAAGTTTTTCGGTGCGATCCGAGACCTGAAAAAGAACGTCGGCATCAGCGTTTATGATCTGCCGTGGTATGTGGTGATTGGTGATTCCGGTTGCGGCAAGACCAAACTCATCAATGAGGGCGGGCTCACGTTTTCCACGGGTAAGCCCGAGGGGTACCAGCTCGGCACGCTGAATTACAACTGGTGGTTCTCTGAGGACGCTATTTTTGTCGATATGGCCGGTCGCCTGTGCAATCCGCAAGATGATGGCGATCGAAAAGAATGGACCGCGTTCTTGGACACGATCGCGAAAGGGCGAAAGGGTTTTCCGATCAACGGGGCCATCGTGTGCGTCTCCGCGGACCACCTGCTTCAGGACTCACCGGAGAAGCATGAAGCGGACGCCATCACGGCCTTGGAGCGCCTACGCGACCTTCAGACACGCTTGGGCGTCACTTTTGCGACCTACCTCGTTATCACTAAGTGTGACAAGATTCTCGGCTTCATGCAGTTTTTCGACCGGGCCGAACGCGATATTTCCATCAAGAATCAGATGTTTGGTTGGTCCAGACCGGGCAGTTTTGATGAGCCATTTGACCCGGACACCTACGGCGAAGGGTTTGCAGAGGTCTACGCTCGGTTGAATGACCTGCGTATGCGCCGCCTCAACGATGATTCCGAGGAGATTGATCTCGGATTGGCCTACAGTTTCCCAGAAGAGTTTCGGCGGCTGCGCGAACCACTCGAGCTCTACGTCAAAACGCTCTTCCCGATGATTCGTAACCCCAGGGCAGTGAAGAACCTACTATTCCGCGGCACCTACTTTACGAGTGCGACGCAGGAAGGCCAGTTGATTCTCAAAAACCTGTTGGAGCGGCGCGGTTCAGATGTCGCCAATCAGTTTGCGCCGCTGGACCTCTATCCCAACAAGCGGCCGCACTTCATCAAGGATGCGTTGTTCCGCAAGGTTTTTCCAGAGCACGGGCTTGTGTTCCGCAACGAGAAACAGGTGGCGCGCAACCGCAATCTGAGCAAGGCCTTGACGGTTGTGACGGGCGTGTTGGCCGTGGTTTTTGTTATTCTATTTTGGTGGAGCTTTTCTGCGTTGGGGCGCGTGATCGTCAACCCCAGCATTAACTCCGGCCGCATTGTTAAGGCGTATGCGGGCATGCTCCCGGCAACCGCGCTCAAAGAAGCCGCCTTAATCGAAAAAGATATTGCGGGGCTGCAAGAAGAGCATTCCGCGTTGTCCGTGTTGTCGTTGGGATCGGGCAGAGAGCCTGTCCGCCTGTTGACGCAACTCGAGGCTCAGGTCGTTGAGGTGGCATTGGTTGACGCCATCAAGGACGTGGACCAGGCGATGCGACGCGGGCTTGTTGAAGGCTCCCGTTCCACCGAAGAGGGTCAGCGCTACCTCGCCGCGTTGGAGCAATATGTCAGGTGGTTTGGCTGCCGCAGTACGGAGGAAGAGTCCTCGGGGATTACAGAGTCCGGTTTTTCCTCCCTGTGTGCCGTCGTCACAAACCCAGACTCGACGATCAACCAGGAGGGTTTTAAGGACCAAGTCGCCTGGTATTTCAAGGCGATCGCTGGTGATGACATCAAACGAAACGCCGCCGAGATGCTGGAGATGGCCGGTGTGGATGGTGCGGCGACAATCTCCCTAGCTACGGCTCATGCCTATTCGTTCTTGAAGCGGTATGCCACGCTCGACGAAAACCATCCCGATGACATCGTGGCCGCCTGGATGAACATCCACGGTCAATGCCGGCTCGCCAGCGAGAAGTACGATGCCATGTTGACGGCCGGTGGTGATTTCAACGCGATTAGCTCACTCGATTCTCTGGAGCGGTTTCAGGGCGAGTTCCTCACGCTTGAAGAAGGGTTTCGAACCGCACTACAGGCTTGTTCCACTTGGTCCCGGACGGACCCGCTCGGCGGTGATGCCGTTGCAATTCCGGCTCTCAAAGATCACCTGCTCAAGCAGCGGCAGGTTTGGGTGGATTACCAATCACTGCTGCAAGAGTCGTACAACGTGTGTGGCTCTCGTGACGACGCGGTCATGGCCGAGCTATCTTCGTTGGTGGCGGGTGATCCGAAATACTCACGGGGCGGTCTTGATCGAGCTTTCTGGGATAGCCTTCGTGAGGCCGGGTTGGCCCATCCTGAGTATGTGGTCGGTGTTTATGAGCCGGCTACGTTCGAGCGGGTTCTTAAGGAAGTGCCCGACATCGAGCCGGTGTCGTGGTTGGTCTCGTTCGATCCGGGTGATTCGGATCGATTGGGGGCGGCGTTTCAATTGACCGACGACGCCGTCGCGGTTCGTGCTCGCGTTGGTGCGATGCGCACCAAGTTGGAGGCCGCAAGTTTTGATGTGCCTGACGACCTGAGCGGGCAGAGTGTCGCGCTATGGGTTGACCAACTGGACGATCATCTCGACGCGTTGGAACAAGGGCAGGAGGCTGATTCCGGTACCTCCGCGTCTCAATCTCTATCCGATCACTGGCAGCCGTCCCGCTTGGCAACGCTCGAACGTAACAACAGCGTTTGGGTTAGCCTTGGTGGTGGTCGTCGTTTGTTGGGCATCATCGCGACGACATTGGCCAACTCAAAGGCGTGGGGTATCGCTGAGTTGGTTCCCTACGATGAGCGATCGAGCAACATGCCGGCTCCCTTCAGTATTGATCCACCGCCCAAGGCGGATGGTGCTCGTGAGGGCAAACGGCGCAGTGAGGCCGGTAGTCCGCCGCCACGACCGAAGCGCAGGCGGTCGGGTGATTTGTTCGGCGGAGGGCGTTCCTCGCGCACAGACGCGCCAGCGCCTCGAACGCGGCGGGCCGATCGCTCTGGCACCCCTCAGTTCGTGCCGGCCTGCGCCACGCAGGAGTTTTTCCATGAACGAATTCACGAAACGTATCAGTTGATGCTGCGTTTGTCGGACATGGATGGCGCGTATCTTACGGATTCGTCTGCCGCAGAACCTTTGCTCGATCTCTGTGCGAGCGAGTTGGAGGGTGCGGTTTCACGATATGCACGCGCCTATTTCCAGGCATGGGACAGGGCTTATGGTCGTTTCGTGCTCGGTGAATTGGAGGACCTGACTGCCAATCTCGAAACCTGGTCTGACTTGTCGTCGCGACTGGTGGCGCGGTCAAAATCTGCTACGGCTACCGGCGATAAGATTGCCTCGGATTTCGGCGAGGCGCTCGAATGGGCGCTCAAGCACACGCAGTGGATCACCTTTGATCCTCAGTTGGGCGGAACCTGGGAGGGCGTGGCGCGGCAAAAAGGCGAACCAGAGCTAGGCGTGCTCGCGGGCATCACGACCAGCGCGCTGTCGCGCGAGTGGGACGCCCGTGCCCATGGCAGTTTTGTCCTCGATCATCCGTTGGCCCCCGATGATCGGCTCGAAGACAGAGCGCCTTGGGAATTGATTTCTCGCAAGTTCGAAGATGCCTGGCGCGACGTCACGATACCGATTCGTAAGTTCGGTGAGTTGCCGCGCCAGTTCTTGCAGGATCCTGCCAATGATATGAAACCCATCAGCCCGATCCCCTGGACCCGCCTGCCTGAACTGCGTGAAACCTACGGGCTGGGTGACGAGCAACTGACGGGGGCCGTGCAGACATTCCAGCAAAGCGCACAACATCTACTCAGTGCTGAGCTCACCAAGATTCTTTTTGATATCCAGCGTGGTTATTTCCACGAGATGCGTCCCGATCGGGACACGGGCTGGCCGTATTTGCCCGGCGATCGTCACGATGTAACCGGTATGCGGACCGTCGATTTTGCCAACTTCAAAAACTTTCTCGTCGAGGTGACGCGGGCCAAGCTGGTTTTCGAGCAGCTTGAGGCATCACTCCCGGCCGATTCGCCGGGACGCGCGGAACGGCTTGCGTTCTACCAAGGCTGCGTCGATTGGTATGAGTTTCTTGGTTTGGTTAACGAACGCGACCCGCGAGCCACCGATCTGAAATTCACAGTTGAGGGCGAGGATCCGACGGCCGAGCCTTACGGCTCAGAACGTGTCGGCGATAGCGCACAGCAGGATTACGGGCGTTTGATTCTGGCAATCGGCTTGTCGATGGACAAGCCTGACAAGACAATCCCCTCAGGCTCCATGGCGATCGCCACCCTGACCGAGGAGAAGGTCAAGCGTCGGCCGGGTCGGTGGCGCTGGACGCAGCGCTCGACTGACGATCTGACCATAACGCTCGCCGGTGATGTCACCGGTCGAGGCCGGGGTGATCTGAGAAAGACACTGGGGCAGGCGTCTCCGCTTGCTTTTTGCGCTTACTTGCAGCGCTACGGCGACGGATACGACGCAAGAAAGACATGGCGGGTGACGCATGGCTTTGACATCCCCGGCCTTGGTGGCGGGCAACGGCGCACCATTGGCGAGCGGCTGAAGTTTGAGCTAAACCGCCACATGCCGGCACCCATTGTGCACATCCAGGCCTCTACGGTTTCATCGGGACGTTAGGCACCCAACCGGACGTCGTTGCGACTCTCCGTCTCGAGGATGATGACTTCATGGGCCTGCGAAACTTTTTCAGATCCAAGGGCGGTGATCTCAAGCCTGATCCTCGGCTGCGTTGGTTCGGCAAGCTGCCCACCTACGCGGACTACTATCGCACGCAGGGCGATGAAGCGTGGACCGTTGAGTTGACGGATTGGCTGCTCAAGGGGTTTGAATTGTATTGTGGTCGCCAAGCGGGAGAGGGGATGCGACCGGAACGACTGGCGAATGCCGTCTGCCTCCTTCGGCTGCCTGAGTCGCAGATGACCGCGTTCGCAGCGTTTTTCGATTTCGGTGGTGATACACGTGGGCGGCCTTTTCCCATATGCTTTTACGTGGGCGTACCTACGGATCAATATCCCGGTCCATCGCTTGACCGTCTCGCTG
>JAJRSR010000045.1 GCA_024278695.1 Planctomycetota bacterium
CACCGGCAAACAGTATCCCCGTCATCAACAGGGGCAACCGCCAACGCGATCGTCCGTGCAACCCGGCTGCCAACCACTCGGACCAGTCTTCCCATTCCGCAGGCGCGTGATAACATGCCATCCGTGGCTCTCCGGTTTGCAAATCCGATGTCGTTTACAACATCAGTGTGCCCGAAGAGCCACCTTCCTGTGCAGGCCAATCTCATCACAATCCCACAACCGGTTTCACAGAAAGTGCAGTGCAAGGCAACGCCAGTAAAGTGATCGCGCGGCTCTGAGTCGCGATTAGCGCGGGAAGAGGGAGTCTCGACTCCACCTCTGAGATTGTCTATCATTCTTACGTCCTTAAGTTCGGGAATCAGACGGTCGCCGGTGCTGATCCGCCTGCGACCGTCGCCTTTATGTCAGGTTCGTCGGACGAGAGTAGCTATGGCTTTACCCTCGCGCCGAACTGCGCACTAGTGTCTGGATACTGCTCCTCTGTTACGCGGGTGGTGGTGTGTCGATAGAAGCGGAAACGTTTGAGGACACTAAGACGCGCATCTGCGCAACCTGCGGGCTCAGGAAGCCGCTCACGGCCTTCTGTCGCCGCCGGAAAAACGAGCCCCGCCGGCGGTCACGCTGTCGGACATGTCGCCTCGAACACGACGAACAGCAGCGGAGGAAAAAGCGGTGCGCCAAAATGAAACGCGATCTCACGCGAGTCTCGAAGGCGCGAAATATCGAGGAGTGTCGGGCGATTGCTACTGGCATGATTGAGGCTTTAGGGGGCATGAATCGGTTTGTTGAGTTGTTCGGACGATTCGCGTGTGACGATCCAGGCGGTGCGTCTAAGTGGCGGGTTTTCAGCTCATTGTTTCAACTCCTGAGATGCATCTACCTCGCGGAGCGGGAACTCGCATCCGACCAAAGCGTCGCAAGACGCCAGTTGGAGAACCTGAGTGCCGGAGAGGCCGAAGAACTCGTGCAGGTGCTGATCGAACAAAACGAGCCGCTTGTCGCGAGCCGGTTGCGCGATCTCGGCTGGCGGGTTTGGCGACCCGGGCATAAGGAGTGAATGACATTGGTGTCTAGTTGTTGCATAACAATGGGCCGTGATTGTAAGTGGCGGCCATTTAATGTGTTGCGACACATCGATAGTGGCGCTCTCGACTAGGGACGGTAGCGACACTCGTGTATCGTGGACTGAACATTAAAGGCACGTCGGGATTGCCTTTGTCAGACGTACTGTCGTGTTGACGTCGCGCGCCGCCTCCGTCGCGTCCTTGGCTGTTCCGCACCGACAGCGCGCCCCGCGAGAAACGCCTCCAAATCGGAGTCAAGCACCCGTAGGCGCGGCTTGCGTGACGAGCGGTTGCGGCTGACGTTGATCGCGCGGAGTTCGCCAGCGGAGATCCACTCCTGGACCGTCCTGAGCGAGACGCCGAGGTGCTTGGAGATGGCTTCGAGGGTGTGCGTCACGGCTTCACCTCCTTCTTCCGCAGCCATCCCCGATCCCGGAGGGCGTCGACAATCGTCGGGACCATCGTGTTGGGAATGACCCTCTTCCCCGCGAAGCGTTGCGGCTCCGGCAACGTCCCATCCTCGAAGAGACGCCGCACCCGCCACTCTTCTGAGGCGAGCAAATCCGCAACTTCCTTCGTTGTGAACGATGTTGGCATCAAAAAACCCTCGCCGTGATGAATCTCACGTCGAGGGTTCTAGAGCATGGTCGGGGGAAGTCGAGCGGTTGTGTCGGTCATCCCCGGCAGTTGTGTCGGTTATCTGTGTCGGTTACCGCTGCCTTGGACGCCCATACTTGCCTTCGGAGTCCCACTTTTGACGGTGATGACCGAGCTCTTTCTCCAATGTCGGCCCTTTTATGTCGAGGCCTTTCTCTTCCGCATAGGACTCGCAGAAATCCTTGAGGGGCTGCTGCCCACCGGCGTCTCGATGATCCTTGAATGCATTCGCAGCGTCCATTGCCGTGCCGTCCCATTTGTGACGCTGGCGACTTTTTTCTGTTTCTTTTGGTGTGTCGGTTTGGGTGACGGTCAGACTGCTGTTTTCGCGACCGGAGGAGGAGTTTGTGCCCTCACTGGTCGTGCTCGATGGGCGTTCGTGGTCCATCGGAGCCGAGGCGGTGATTGCCCTCGCGCGTGCCTGCACCCACTCGGCCATTGATTCCACGCCAGCACGCATGTTTTCGAGCGGTTCCGTCGGGGACCACTCGTGGCAATCGCGCTGTAGCTCTACATCGCGCATTGAGTCCGGAAACACTTTGAGCAACTCGGTGTCCGCTGCGATCAGCGATGAATAGTTGCGCCACAGCAACAACGTCTGGCAGCCTTCCGACTGGCATCGTTTCATCGCATCGCATGCCGACTGCGCGACCTGCATCAGCCGAAGCACTGCGTTTTTTCGCTCAGGTGTGAGCGGTCCGATCGGTTCGGTCAATTCGAGTCGTTGCAGTTGCTCTGTGCTGCGGTCTCTGATGCTATCCCATGCGTAGAGCAATCTATCAAGGCTATCGATGAGATCATTGAATCGTGACATCCCCAGTGGTGTGAACCCGAAAATGGAGTCGGCGAATTTGAAATCCGCCTTGATGATCGACAGGTCGCGCCTTTCAGTAATGCCTGCGCCCAGTCTTCGCAGATCATCGACGATGTCGTGAATTCTGTCCCATGCCTCATCGAACTCCGACCCTTTTCTGGTCAGCTTCTGGAGCAACGCCGCTCTCCGGACAAGCTCCTCACGTCCGCCTTCAATGCGGAACAATTCGTCAGCCCAGTGGTGAATCGCGGCTTGCAGATCGTCTGGAAATGGCCACACCTTGAGCGATGGCGATCGTCCAAGGCTATCCAGCTTTTCGTCCAGGAGAGCCTTGAGCGCTTCGCTTGCTCGCTCGAATTCTGGCGGCAATGTCGCCGATCGTGTGTCGCTTGCCATGAGTTTCTTCCTGCTTCCTCTCCCGAGAAGCAGGCCAGTATTGCCCCGATCGCTGACTCAGGGCAACGCCAACGTCAGCGTCCATTCTTCTCGTCATCCCACGACCCGCAGCGACGGCCTCCCATCTCCCGCCGGGTTGTCGGCCCGCTGTTCCGCCGGCTCGCGTTTGCCCCGCTTCGTGTTCGTTCTCCGCTTCGGCCCGGCTTCGACCTCCCCGAACAGCCACTGGCGGACGTGGTCTGTGACCTTGTGGAGGCGTTCGTCGGAGATGCGTTCGCGGTAATGCCCGGCGGTTGACGAGTCGACATGGCCCATGACATGCGACGTCGCCAGCGGGTCGCCCGCGTCATCTCCGACGGTCTGGAGCGTGTGACGAAGCGAATAGAAGCCCCGCCCCGTCTGGTAAGCGTCGATCGCCCTGAGCAGCTTTCGGAAGCGGATCGTGATTTGGTCGACCCGCCGCCCGTCGTCAGTGA
>JAJRSR010000046.1 GCA_024278695.1 Planctomycetota bacterium
ACACCGTCGGCATCCCGGAACCCACCCACTCGACCAGCCGATCGAGCCCGGCTTCCATCGAAACCTTCGGTTCGTACCCCAAATCACGGCGAGCGGCCGCGATACTGAAGTGGTGCGGCTTGGCCAATTGAGACGCCAAAACCGCGTCATCGGAGGCTCGGAACGGATCCCCAGACAGCGATACAGCCCCTCGAAAGTCGCACCAAGCCGTCGGGCCGACCAGTATGAAATGCGTCTCTGAACCGGTGAAATCCCCACTCTAGCCACCAAATCGTTGATCCAACCCCATAACAACGTCGGCTCACCCTGGCTAATGAAATACACACTTCCGGCACAAGCTGCCTGCGGTTCCAGCCGGCCCAGGGCGTCCACATGGGCATCAACGGCGTTCGAGATATACGTCACATCCACCTGATTCGACCCGTCCCCAACCTGGACCAACCGCCCACGGCGTGCCCGGTCGAGCAGCCGCGGGATTAGCTGGGTATCGCCCGGCCCCCAAAGCAGATGAGGCCTAAGAGCCACCGTCGAGAAGTCTGGCCCGTTCGCGGCGAGCACCGCCTTCTCCGCCTCGGCCTTGGTCGCCGGATAGTGGGCCAGGTACCGATCCGGGTATGGGTGCGATTCGTCTGCCCCCGCCACCCCGCCATCACCGACGATCACGCTCGGAGAGCTGGTACAGACCAGCCGCCCCACACCGCTACGCCGACACCCGTCGATGACGTTCCGCGTGCCGATCACGTTGACCTCGTGAAAATCTCGATAACGCCCCCAGATGCCAACCTTGGCCGCAACGTGAAAAACTACATCCATACCACCGCACGCGTTCCGAACGGCATTACCATCGCGTACGTCACCCTGCATCGTTTGGATACCGAGCTTGGCCAAGTGCGGATAGGGGCTTCGCCCGAAAACGGTCACGGTATCACCACGCTCGTGGAGTCGGCGTGCCATCGCCCCACCGAGGAATCCGCCGCCACCTGTCACAAGAATCTTCAAGAAAGACGTCCCCCGGCCCAGTCCGCTAGTTGCTCCCGATTGATCTTCGCGTTGTGACGCACATCGACGGGGAAAGATTCATGAAAGAGTATCTGGCGGATCGGCTTCGTCTCCGGACAGCCTGCGCCAAGCGAAAGAAGTTCATCCGTCATGGCCGCGGTACGCTCCCCCTTGGGAAACTTCCCGCTGAACGGCTCGACCACCATCACCGGGGTCTGATCGCCCTTCGGACCCACACCCACCAACGCCGAACGGTACACATCCGGGTGTTCGCTAAAGATCGCCTCACAACAGACGCTGTACATGGTACCGGCAGACGTCACAACCCGATGGGCCTTACGCCCGCAGAACCAGAGCCGTCCTTCCGCGTCGCGGTACCCCACGTCGCCGATCCGATGCCATGTTCGATCCCCGTCAGCAATCTTCGAGCCCGCCGTCGCTTCCGGCAATCCGAAGTACGCCTTCGTCACAACATCACCGGCCACGACGAACTCGCCAATCGAACCCTCAGCCACGTCGAGATCGTCCGACCAGCGTGCGATCGGCTTATCGGAGATACCAATCACGCGAACCGCAACACCGTCGATCGCGCGCCCCACGCAAAAACCCTTCCCGGCCCGCGTTTTGTCGGCCAAGCCGTCGAACAACTCTCGTCCGCTGATCGACGCCACCGGCAAAGATTCCGTCGCGCCGTATGGTGTGTGAACATCCGCATCGCCTGAAAGCGCCTTGTGAAGCTGCTCGATCACATGCCCCGGTACCGGCGCACCAGCTACGAGAATCCGTCTCAAGCTCGGTAGTTTGATACCGCGCGACACGCAGTGCTCGGCCACCCGTTTCCAGATCGCCGGTGAGCCGAAGGTGCTCGTCACGTTGTGATTGTGGATCGCCTCCACGATGTGGGCCGGGTTGACCTGCGCCGGTCGTGACGGATCCATGTCCGGAATCACCGACGTCATGCCCATCGCCGTGCTGAACAGCGCGAACAGCGGAAACGCCGGAAGATCAACCTCCCCCGGCTCGATACCGTACCGCGACTGAATCAGGCGCACCTGCGCGTCAAACATACCGTGCTCATACACCACCCCCTTGGCCGGGCCGGTGCTACCACTGGTAAAAAGGATGGCCGCCGTGTCGCACGCACGCATGGCCACGGGTTCAAAGACTTCGCTCGCCTTAGCGGCAAGCTGTCTCAAAGTCGGCCCACCCCAAAGCCACCGCCGCCCGACCGTCACCACTTTCTTCACCGACCGAAACGACCCCGGCTTGAGCACACGCATCAGATGTGCGAGCGGGATCCCAACGAAAGCCTGTAGTTCCACCTGACGGATGCACTCCAGCAACCGCCGAGCCCCCATACCCGGATCGATCATCACCGGCACCGTCCCAAGCTTAAACAGCGCAAACACCAGCGCCACAAAATCAAACCCCGGACGGACCATCAGCAGCACACGCATCCCCGGCTCAAACCCGTAGCCCGAAAGGCCGTTGGCGTAACGATTGGACAACGCTTCCAACTCCGTAAACGTGAGTTGGGCGTAGCGCGGCCTGCCACCACTGTCCCGCGACGCCGTCACAATGACCCCGGCCTGTTCGCCTACAGTCGCCGCCATACGCGGCAGGTGAGCCGCGATGTTGCACGTCGCCGTTGTAGCGTCGATTGGCCTTTCACTCGTTGCGTTGGTCACCGCACACGTTGTTCCCATGGCACCCGATTCACGCTGCGGACCAGTTCCGCAATGGAGCGTCGACTATAGCCCTGAGCACCAACCATGTCGATGAAAATGACCGGGGCAGGCAAAAGCCGAAGATGGCCGTAACAGATGAGGCGGTCGCAAGTTGGGGTGGCATGGACAAGTGTCGTGGCTTGGGTCTCGCGAATCCAGGAAAGGCGATCAAAGCGACGCTTGTCCGTGCTTTTCCTGGCTGCGCCCGCACGGGCAAACACCGCAGTCAGCATTCATTGGACATTCCGAAGCCCGATTCTACGGGGTTTGTCCATGCCCCTCATACGCCGGTTCTGTCATGCGCCCGCGAAGGTGGTGGAAACTTGCGAATCAACTCGTTTGGTTGCCTGGGGTTCGTGTCGCGGTTATCTTGTTCGGCTCGGAAAGACGATCCCGGAATGCCCACGAGGCGTCCCGAACACCAAAATACGGAAGGGCTTGTGACATGACCGCAGCAGAACAAACCATCGCACCACCGAAGGTCTCCAACAAGAAAATGCTGATCGGCGGACAGTGGGTCGATAGCGTCTCGGGCAAGACGTTTGAGTCGATCAACCCCGCCACCGGCGACACCATCTGCCAGATCGCCGAGGGCGACAAGGCCGACGTGGACCTGGCCGTCAAAGCCGCTCGAAAGGCACTGGAATCAAAACCCTGGGTGCGTATGACGGGGGCCAAACGCGGACGCCTGCTCTACAAACTGGCCGATCTGATCGACGCTAACCGTGCGGAGCTTGCGGCACTGGAATCACTTGATAACGGCAAGCCCATCAACGACGCCATGAACGTCGATATCCCCGGCACGGCCAACATCTACCGCTACTTCGCCGGCTGGGCCGACAAGAACCACGGCAAAACCGTCCCCACTGCCGGCCCCTACATGGCCTACACACGGCACGAGCCGGTTGGCGTCGTCGGACAGATTATCCCCTGGAACTTCCCCGCGATGATGATGTCGTGGAAGTGGGCACCGGCGCTAGCCTGCGGCTGTACAATCGTCCTGAAGCCAGCCGAGCAGACCCCGCTCTCCGCGCTTCGCATCGCCGAGCTTGCCCAAGAAGCCGGCTTCCCCGATGGCGTGGTCAACGTCGTCACAGGCTTCGGTCCGACGGCCGGCGCTGCGGTCGCCGAACACATGGACATCGACAAGGTCGCCTTCACCGGCAGCACGGCTGTCGGTCAGCAGATCATGCAGGCGGCCGCAAAGTCGAACCTCAAGCGCGTCACACTGGAACTGGGCGGCAAGAGCCCGAACGTCGTGTTCGCCGATGCGGACATCGAGATGGCCGCCACGCACGCGTTCTTCGCCCTCTTCTTCAACATGGGTCAGTGCTGCACGGCCGGGTCACGGTTGTTCGTGGAAGAACCGGTGTTCGATCAGGTGATGGACGCCATTAAAACGCGGGCCGAGCGCCAGCGCATTGGTGATCCGTTCGACGCCAAGACCACCCAAGGACCGCAAGTTTCCGAAAAGCAGATGAACACGATCCTCGGCTACATCGAAGCGGGCAAGAGCGACGGTGCCATCTGCCTCACAGGCGGCGGGCGCGTCGATCGTGCGGGCTATTTCGTGCAGCCCACGGTCTTCACGGACGTCAAAGATGATATGAAGATCGCCCAAGAAGAAATCTTCGGCCCGGTGCTCAGCGCCATGAAGTTCACCGATGTAGACGACGCCATCCGTCGCGGCAACAACACGAAGTACGGGCTGGCCGCCGCCGTCTGGACGCGCGACATCAACAAGGCCAACAAGTTTTCAGCGGGCATCAAAGCCGGCACCGTGTGGGTCAACTGCTACAACGTGTTTGACCCGGCCGTCCCCTTTGGCGGGTTCAACATGAGCGGCGTCGGCCGAGAAATGGGCGAATACGCACTCTCGAACTACACCGAGGTAAAATCAGTGGTCACGGCCCTCGGGAAGTAACTGGCTCCTCCTGTTTCGGCTACTCTTGAAGGGCGGAGCGGGCTGCGCGGTGACATGACAGATGAGGCGGTTGTACGTGGGGTAGCGTGGACAAGCGTCGCGGCCACGGTATCGCGAATTCAGAAAAGGCGTCCGGGGCGACGCTTGCCCGTGCTTTTTCTGTTTACGTCCGCACGCCGTTTCTGCCATAACACCCAGAGAAACGCAACCGCCCTCACGATACGGGCGGTTTCTTGCCGAAACCAAGAGGGGCGCTTTTTCTCGAACTCTGACACGATCCTCCGGAGGACCGACCATGAAACAACTGGCCTTCATCTGTGCATGCACCGCGTTTTTCGCGATAGCCGTTCTCGGCTGTAGGCGTACCCGTGTCGTTCATCATAGAGAACGACCAAGACCGGTCGTCCGCGAGCGCGTCTACGTCGAAGCCCACGTCTGCACCTATGCCTGCGAGAACCACTACTGGGACGGGCACCGTTTGGTCGAAATCCCCGGCCACCATCACGGTCCAAGCTGCGGGCATTATTGGAACGATGCGCACTGGGTCGTTCGCGTCGTAGACCCAGGGTACCGCGTCGATCGTCGCCGTCGTCCCGCACCGCCCGTCCACGTGGAACAGCCCCACGGCGGTTCACGTCAAGCGGTCAAGGTTAAGCACGTACACGGACCCACCTGCGGCCATGTGTACAACGGGAGAAGCGGCCGTTGGATCAAAGTGAAAGCCCAAGGCCACCGGCACGGACCCGGCTGCGGCCACGTGCATATCAACGGTCGTTGGACCATCCGCCACTAGCATCGTGGCTGGGTTGTACCCGCACGTCGTTTCTGCCATGCGCCGTTGCCCGCCGCAGCATTCAACTGGTTGGACCATCGACCCGGCGGTGTCCGGCATTCTCCTGTAGGGAGGACATTGCCCGCCGTTTTACCCGACGAAACGTCTCTCGTTCACCATCCGTCAGGCAAAGCCCGGATCAGTGTAACAAATTCCGGGGTCGAGTTTCGAGGTCAATTCGGTGTTTCGATAGGAAAATGGCGAGCGAAAGCCCTGAGCTGCAGCCTGCGCGGCGCTACAGCATTCGTATCATGCTCAAAACCGGAAAACCGCGCGGTGCAACGAGTTTCGTGTGTCGATCGATATCTGGAAAGCCGCATGGGGCACCCGCATCAAGTCCGCGCGGTAATGCAACCGCTAACCGACACCCGGCACATAATCATTGAAACTGCTTTAGTTATTGGATGGATTCTGGGCAATCACGATGTAGTTGACGTCATCCAGGTCGAGCAGCGGGTTGTAGAACTTCGACTCGCGAACCTGAACGCTCGCGAAAGCGTTGTCCAAACCATCTATCAGCGACGGTTCCGGCGGGTCGGCCGACCACAACGCAAACACGCCACCCGAGTGGAGGTGGTCTGTTAGCCGCTTCAACCCATCCGTTTTGTAGAACGTACCGTGCCCGGCGTGCAGCAGGCACTGCGGCGAATGATCGATGTCGAGCAAGATAGCATGAAAACGTTTGGAGAAAACGCTGGTCGATGCCGCATCGCCGGGGGCGGCGGTCTCGCCTTCTTGTCTTGCCGGTGACCCAACGACCGCGAAGAAATCATCGTGAACCAATTGGCACCGCGCGTCTTGCGTGAGCCATCGCCCGAGCGGTACGAGTTCACGCTCGTGCCAGGAGATGACCCGCTCGAGGTATTCAACCACCGTAACCGTCGCGACCTTTTCAAACGCCAGCGCGGCCTGCGCGGTGTAGCCAAGCCCCAGCCCACCGACCAACACGTCACACGTGTCGCAGGCTACGAGCGGCAGCGCAAAATCGGCCAGCGCGATCTCCGCGTCGTTAACGAGGCTGGACATGAGGAACTCACCGTCCAACTTGACTTCGAACACCTCGGCCCGATCCAGCGAGAGCACCTCGCGCCGGCGCAGGATCAACTCCCCCAGCGGCGTCATGCCGTAATCCAACTCTTGAAAGGCGGCCATACTCATACGCGATACTCCGTTCCGAACGGTTTTGAGTGCCAGAATCTCATTGGCGGTTTCAACGATCAGACGTAGCACGCGCCCGGTGATCAACCGTTTGGCAATCTACCAAGTATGACCGCTACGGAATGTTCGCGCTTTGAAGATTTAATTGGAAAGTATCATCATCGACCGTCCACGTCTGATTGATTTGGTCGCCCGATTGGCTGACCGTTAGCGATCCAAACTCACCGTTGCGCCACCCTCCCGAAATCGACGCCCCAAACGGTGAATCTATAGCCGTGACGTTGCCTTGGCCATCAACGCAACTGCCAAAAAAGTTTTCGTCGCCGTCAACGAATCCCATGCTGATCAGAAACGACCGAAACATCGAGGGCAGGGCGTTACCAAGGCTCGCCCTCAGGAACGGCGCGGTATTGAAAAGCGGTGAGAATATCTGTGAATCGGCCAACTCAAATGTCCCGAAGCCGGACTCGCTACATCTGGTGTCACCGAATTCATAGGTCGAGCTGTGCGTCCAACCACCCGAAAGGTCTACGAGCTGATACGAACCCCCTAACGGATTGAAGGAAACGGAACCGATCGGAATGATATCGCTACCACCCGTTGGGCCAAACGCCTGCTGCCCGGCACCGATAGCAATCTGGTCAAGCGACAACGTGTTGCGTGTGAACTTGAGCGTCTGAAAGTTTGCCGTCGAGGTCGTCGTTTCGTCCGGCTGCGAAACGCTGTACACATGTTGCCCCGTTCCTTCCCAAGCGCCGCAACCCATGTTCGACATAAACAAACGAGTGGTCAGTCCCACTGGCGTCACGGGTTCTCGTTCGTTGTCTTCAAAGCGCGCGTTCGCCATGATGATGACCAACTCCTCGACACTCTCGCTCGCGGCTTCTTGGCAAAACGGAGCAAATGCCACATCCGTAAAGTCAAATGGCTCCGGTGACCAAACGCCGTTTTGCTTGACCAGCGCCATGACATGCAGCCGCTCACGTTCCGAAGTATTCAGTCGCGTAGCGTATAGCGTCTCATCGCCAACCCCACCAACAAACAAGGGCGGCACTCCCCGCTTTAGATTGAAAGTCAGCCCGTTCGCGAAGAGGATCGACCGGATGTCCGGGTCAGACAGCACGAAGTGAAAATACTGGGCGCTCAACGGCTCAAGCCCACTGCCGGTGAGCGCCATCTGCACGAACCCCTGCGTGCTGGTGCCAAATTGGGGCTGACGAGCGGTGATATAGTCTCCGGCACCTTCGCGGAGCCCGTCGGCGGTCTCATAGTCATCGACCGGCGGGTCGTTCCAGTTCGCTACTGCGAACTCCGCCCAGTTCTCGGCGATACCGCCCGGGACGGCCGCGTCGATCGCTGCAAGCGTGCCACCGATCTCGGCGCTTTCGTAGGTGAAACGCAGAATATCCGCGCTGTATTTGGCGACATGGTGAAAGAAGTAGAGATAGCCGCCATACCGCCGGTTCCCCGAATCGACCTCGACGGGTACGTCCAGGGTGCGGAGGTAGGCAGGGGCATCCGAATGCTCCATGTCATCGGCAGGAAAGACATAGTCTTCCGCCCAAGTGGCGGTCGCATCCCCAAGCCACCAGTAGTCGCTTCGTGATCCGTTCAGATCGAATGCGTATTGGATCACGTGCATAAACTCATGGGCTAGGTTCGACCGAAGTTTTCTGTCGTATGCAGCCCCGGTAAAGCGGCTAGCGATCGACTGCACGTCAATGACGATGTAGCTCGATCGAGTCGCATCGTTAAACACCCCCTGGAAAAATCCCGGACTATGCGGTTGCGTCCAACCGAAGTTAGAGCTACCCGCTGGGAGCAAATAGACGTCGTAGCGGCCGTCGCCACCGTTGAGTCCAGCACCCAGATTGCCGTCGGAGACCGGAGCGCGCCCCATGAGTGAGACCAGCTTTTCATATACACCGTCAGCGCCACCGAGCGCGTCACGCACCGTCTCGGCGGAAGATTGCAAGGGTTCGTCCGCTGGCCACTTCACGACGGCGACACTCATGCCTGAACCGTCGGTCACATCAAGCTCAGAAAACAAGCCCGCCGGATGGACGCCTGCGACCGACGACTCCGGCAAGAACGCCGCGTACCAACTGCCTGGCGCATCGGGCGGTAATAGAAACGGCAGCAATTCGGACTGGGCCTCCGGGGAGAGGTCGCCGTATTGCGCAGCGAGCTGGTCCATCACAAACGTACCCTCTTCATACGTCGCCCCGCCAAATCGCGATGGCATGCGGCTGTCACCAACCACCGAAAACACCTTGTAGCGAAGCGCGTCCAATTCTGTGATCTTCCCTGCGGCCAATTCCTCGTCGATCTTGTCCAGGCTGGTCGGCGGCTCGAAACCCGACTCCTCACACGCTGGATCAGCGTCAAAGCCGGGGGGGCTCTGGCAAGGCACGAAGAAAGCGCCGTCGGCGACATCCACGTCGCCATCGCCGTCACGATCCATAGCCGCGCAGCCAGCGCCCGGAGGTCCCGCGTTTGCGCCTGTTACGCAAACCTGAAACACACGGTAGTCATCCAGATCAACGTCGCAATCCAAATCGAAATCGGTTCCCGCATGCGCAGCACACAGCCCCAGACCTGCGGTGCTATTGGCAACGCGCGGTTCACGCTTAGCCGTATCGTGCCCAGCCCCGGCAAGCAGCGGCGCGGTCACCACCAGGAAGGTCGTCGAAAATAACAAGACTTTGCTCATCACAGTGTCACGCAACACGCTGCACCTCCTGCTGACCCGAAACACCGAGACCCCAACATTCCCCAATGATCTGATTTCCGGCCACGATCGTACCCAAACGATTCATCCGATTCAAGTGAAATGTTCCTTCTTGCTGAAATTCGTACCTATAAGGCCGCTACGACGCACCAGTCGCGTCTACGATGCCTGCCCAACAGTGATCGCCTGGGCCAAGCCGCACCGTGATCGATTCGCCAACATATTGTGAATACCATAGAGAGAACAACCGCACGGCAATCAGCACAGGCCCAACAGAAATGCCAAACGCTACTGGGGAGAGAACAAAGAATGAGCGGCGATGAATCGCGCCGCGTCTGCGATGTCTACATCGCCGTCGAGATCAAAGTCGTAGATTTTGCAAGTGCCATCAACTGGCACGTTCGGACCGACAAGACAAGACGGCATCGCCACGAAGTCATCCAGATCGAGAACACCGTCCCCATCGTCATCACCCAATGGCGAATCGAGTATGATGAGTTGGGGCTTGGTGGCGTCATCCGAGTCCACAGCATCCATGAACGCCTGCGCCTCACCAGATGGAGATTGCGCAGCCACCTGAAACCGGAGCCCCAGGCGACCGCCGTCACTACGCAGCGCATCGACCACACGCTCAGTAATGTTCAACTGGTAACTCTTCTCCTCGAATGGTGCGATAACCACAGCGCCGACAAGCTCGGCTGGTTCCGCATTGAAATCCGACGGCTGCTCTTGGAGGTCGGCCGGGTAGGCGTAGATTTGTAGGACCACGTCCGGAAACGGATAGATCGGCGGACCACGAAGCGAGAAGCTGAGCGTAGCCGTCAGAGGTTCCGCCGGGGACAACCCCGACACATCAAACTCCCACACCACGCGTTGTTCCAACGGTCCGGGCATTGCGCTAGGGCTCAACGTCAGTACGCCCTCGAACCCGCCCACACCGTTAAAGGTCCAATCCCATTGGTCTGCAACGCCGTCGAAGGGGCCATAGAATCCCCCATCAACGAGTGTGCCGCCGAGACGACCGTTATTGGCCGGCAAGATCGTAACTGCCGATACGGCTTCCCCCACGGCAGTCGCCAACACAAGCACCACCAAACCAACGGAACAACGCCGCCCCAGGTGTCTACGCCTTGTCATTGCGACGGTCCTTCGACCATATAACCCTTACGAGCCCTGGTACCATGCCAAGATCCGTCGCAAGCTCTATGCCAAGAGCGGTATCCCCTGTGGATTCTCAATATCAAGAATCCGGAAACCTTGGCATACGGCCGACATCACGACCTTGGGCATTCTTTCAAACGGCAGCGTACACCACTGACCAAACGAACCGCCAACCTCGGCCGTATTGTAGAATCAACATTCACGACGTGTGCATGGCACCGAGGGAGTCGAAAAGCACATCCCAACAGTTGTGCGCTGGCTCCTGAACCAAGTGGACGTGCGATCGCAAGGACTTCAGCGCCGGCATGGGCAACCTATGTGGAGGGGGATACATGGCGAATCGTGGACATCTAGTGCGCGAACGGCTAGCGCCCGGCATAGTCGTAGCAACACTGATTCTAGTTGCCCCACTGGCGGCGATGGCTAGCTGGCGTTCGGACCGGACGGCCTCGATTGGCCAGCTTCGGACCGGTCCTGGTTTGGCCAATCACCCCGTGGGGGTAATCCCTTCCACGTCCATTCGTATTCCTGAAGGTTGGCCGCTCGACCCGGGCGGTGCGATCACATGCCTCACATGTCATGAGTCCGTAGAATCACTTTTGGGAGGCGGAACGGGTCGTTTGCGTGAGGCTCCCAACGGGACGGCGAACACAGGATCTTTTTGCGTGAATTGCCACGGTGTCGATCGCCCTGCCAGCGGATCTGGAAGCCATTGGATGGCGATTCCTCAGGCGCATATCAAGGCGGATGCAGACGGCACAGCCAGTTCCATCGGAAGACTCGATGCCAACTCAGCGCAATGCTTATCTTGCCACGACGGCGTATCGGCACCCGAAACGCACCTTGGATCGATGGGGGCAGCAGGTGGCGCTAGCTTCTCAGACAAGGGACGTAACCACCCTGTGGGTGTATCGTTCGCGGGTAATCGATCTCGGCGTGGGATGAAACTGCGTCCCGTGTCGGCATTGCCAACCACCATCCGCTTACCCGGAGGACAGGTCAGTTGCGTCTCATGCCACAACCTCTACAACCCAACTCCCAAACGGTTGAGTGTTCCGATTGAAGGCTCCGCGCTCTGCCTTAGCTGTCACGACATGGATTAAATAGTCCGCGCAGCGCTGCGTGCGGCCAGCAACCGCCCTACCACCGCTCGAACCATAAGTGAAGCGCCCGCTTGGCCATAAATGATGGGCCGGCCAGACACTGCCCCACGATCAGTTCGATCGGAACTGGTCTAAGAACAAGTTGAGTGCGGCCACCACAACGCCCTGCGTGGCTGTCTGGATAGCAGTGACCGACTCATCCCGAAAATCGGGACACCCACCCACCCCCATCATCAGAGGCAACGCCAAGAGTA
>JAJRSR010000002.1 GCA_024278695.1 Planctomycetota bacterium
CTCCGTCCACTTCCCGCGTAGCTGAACCAGCGATTGCTTCGCATGGGCCAGCCGCGAAAGCTCCTCCAGGGAGACATCTTCACCAGCCAACGCCACATGCCAATCAAACGCCACAAACGATTCAAGACTGATGGCCGTGGACGGTGCAGCATCACCTTCGTCAAGCGGACGCACATCCAACCGCATACGCAGTCGCGGACGGTCCTCGCCCCACCACGAAGGAAGCCATACCCCATACCCCTCCGATTCCAACATCGGCGCGACATCTCGCAGGAAGGCATACGCTTCTTCTGTCGTCAGGAAAAACTGCACCGGACCGTCGGCGCTGGCTCCGCGCTCGATCGGTGGGAAATAGCGGGCTGCGTGCTCCACGTCAGCCCGAAGCTGCGCCGCGGCATGATCGAACGGACGCGGCAAGATTCGCGGCCGCTCCAAACGATCCGTCGATAGCTGCTCGGCGTCAACGACAAACGAAAGATCACCTGTAGCCTGAACATGCAGCGTCATCCGCCAATGCCGTTCATTCTCATTCGCGGCGTCATCGGGCCGAGCTTTGGGCGCGTGCAACTGGAAGCACGTTCGGCACGCACGTTCGGACACGGCCGGGTGCAACTTATTGAGCCACTGCGCCACCGCGGTTTGCGTCGCCGCACATTCCGTATCCGAACCCGTCATTGACGCATCACGCCGCACCAGCGCCTGTAGCCAACGCGTCTGCGCCGTAAGCGATGCTACCGGTTGGTCCTGAATCGCATGGGCCAGCTCGTCACCATCCAAGCAGCGGCGCACTAACGAGTCCACGGAACGCCACAGAAAACTCTCCAGCAGATCAGATGCCTGCGTCTCGCCCTTCTCTGCGGCCAAGGACCGGCATACCGGCGGCATCGACACGATCAATGCATGCAGCCGATCCGACGTGCCGTGGTCATCCACAGCCACACGCCACAGCCCGTAGTACTCCCCCGCTTCCGCACAATGGACGGCTGGCAGGAAACGCTGCTTCGCGAGAAGTTCGAGCACCAACCGCGCGACACGGCTCCAATAGCGAAACGATGGCGTCAGATGCACCTCGCGCACAGCCGCGACAGATGGCGCAGTGAGCAGATCCACCGCATCGGCCGGCTGAAACCTCAGGGTGTTGATTCGGAACTCTGTAAGCGAGCCGCGCGGCGTGTCCAACGGCTCACCAGTAGCGACGCCCTCTCCGTTTTCCGTAGCTTGCGAGCGTTCGCGGCTCGAAGACGAAGATGGCAACAGGAGATTCAGGGATGACGCGCTCGCGCCAGAAGCGAGCAGACTATCCCAGCTATCGCCCACGCTACGGCGAAGCTGTTCGATCGTGGAACCAATCTGACGCGGTGAACTGCCACCAGCATCCGGACCGTTCCGCAACAGCACTCCGACGTCCCCCACATCGCCCGACAGGTCCGACAGAGACCAAACATGTAGCGCATCGTTGGTCCAAATCGCTTCAAGTGTTATCATCGTCGAGGTCTAATGCCCTGGTCGGTTGTGATTAGCGTCGCGAGACTTCGCCCCGCGGTCGAAAATAGCGAAACCTCGATTATAGGGCAGCGAAGGCAGGCGTCCAGCACCAGAAATGGCCTGAATAGACCCCGAAGACAGACAAAACACCCCCAGCCATACCGACCCATTGAACCCATGAACCGTCAGCGCGTCGAGTCAGGAGGGATCAAGTCGAAATCAACGCGGAAGGGGCTGTCGCCGACGTCATTGAACTCAAAACGCACAATCAACAGCGCCCCACACGGAAAGTCTGCCCCAAGTTGAGCCTCAAACGACAAGGCCGAGCCGTCCAAGGTCGGTTCAGCCTCGGAACCTTCGTCTGCTTCAGCAAAGAAGTTCACACCGACCACCGAAGACTCCGGGAGCAGCGCCAACGCCTCACGATTCGCCTCCGCCAGCGACAGCAATCGAGACCCACCCACGCTGAATACGCGAGCACACGGAAGCGTACCGATGGTGCTCTCACTGTCCGGCGGCAGTGTCAGACCAGCGCCGTCAAACCCGAACTGTACGATCGCGGGCACGGAGACCTCATCAAGCGGATCGTACATACCAGCGGTAAACACCACGAGATTTGGCGTGTTGTTGATGAAGAGCAACCGAATCTCGCCACGTTCGCCGGCCGTATCCCCACCGAGCGACGCCACGAAGGAACACCCCGCACCGGCCAGAACCATAGCAACCGTCAGTCCCAGCGACCAAACTCCGAAGCGACGACCGTGGCCGTGGTCACGGCCGTGGCAAAGACGAACCCCATCTGTTTGTTGATGCGTTCCCATGAGATCGAGCATCGGCCTTTGGTCCGATTAGCCTTGAATGTAGCTTGTCGATTCCCTCCGTCCGAAAAACACCCGCCGATCTAACGCCTGAACCCGGTTTGCCCGACACATAGCCTTGCGTCCTCCGAATGGATTTCACACAGCGCCCGCTCCTACAATCTGGTGACACGAGCCGAGAGGCGTTTGCTACGGCGCGTGACGATTTGGTTTTGCATGAACCCGGGGTAGGCGACAGGGGAACACCGTTATGACCGACACCATTGGCGCGATGCGTCACCATCAACTTACGATTTTGCAGCAGTTGCTCCGAAGCCCGCTAACCGAGTTTGAACTCTGTCGCGCGGTCGCGCAATCGACGGGTTTCGGCACGGATGTAGCGGCCGAGCTAATGCCGCAATGGCTCGACGAACTCAAAAGCGAAGGCCTTGTCTGGACGGGACCATTGTCCAACTCAGAGGACCAGACGATCTCGGCAGCCGCTCTAACCACACGCGGCCGCAACCTGGTGATGTAGCACTGCACGAACACAATAGCACGGAAGAAAAACCAAGAAGCGGCGACCGGCCACAAACGGTCGTCGCTTCTTTATGTATGCGTAACAACCAATCATACTCCTACAACTATCCACACTTGCGATCGAGTCGCGTGCCCCATAGACTTATCCTCCGGCTATAAAAGACGCGACAGCTACAGGCACGCCGTCGGTGCCGCCCGCGTCTTCTGTACTATGAAATGTTTATGACTACATCACCCCCTATCGTTGAGATCGAAGGCGTCACGAAAACATTCGGTCAGCACCGCGCGGTGGACGACCTATCGCTTTCCGTACCAAGTGGTTCGATCTACGGCTTCATCGGTCCCAATGGATCGGGCAAGACAACGACACTGCGTATGATTATGCGCATCTACTTCCCGGACCCCGGTGCCGGAAAAATCCGCGTACTCGGCATGGACGACCACGCCGCCGCTACCGACCGCATCGGCTACCTGCCCGAAGAGCGCGGCCTCTATAAGAAAATGAAAGTGCGCGAATTGCTCTGTTTCTACGCGGAACTCAAGGGCTGCACCACATCCAAGCCGGAGATTGCCGATTGGCTCGAACGGCTTGAGCTCTCCAAGTGGGCCGACAAGAAAATCGACACTCTCTCAAAGGGGATGGCTCAGAAAGTGCAGTTTATCTCCGCAGTCATCCACAAGCCGGAACTCGTGATTCTCGATGAGCCCTTTAGCGGGCTTGACCCGGTTAACGCCAACGTGCTACGCGACGCCGTGCTGGAGCTAAGGCGAAGCGGCACGACGGTCATCTTCTCCACCCATGACATGCGCGCCGCAGAAGAACTCTGCGACTTCGTGTTTATGATCTTCCGTGGACAAAAAGTGCTTGACGGCTCACTGGAATCGATCAAAAACACTTACGGCAAAGACACGGTCCGCGTCCAGGTCGAAGGAAACAGTTTCGACCTGCACCACGTCACTGGCGTCGAAGCGGTAACTGATTTCGGCCACTTGCAGGAGCTACGCATCGCCGAGAACACCGACACGCAACAGGTCTTGGAGTCGCTGATGAAGACCGGTCGCGTCACGCATTTTGAGTTAACCCGACCATCGCTTCACGACATCTTCGTGCGAATCGCCGGCCCCGAGGCCACGGAAATGCAGGCAGACGCATCGACACAGGAGCCGAGCCGTGCGTAAGATGATTGTCGTAGCCGTCCGCGAATACGCGGCAGCCGTCAAGACCAAAGCGTTTCTGCTGATGCTCCTCCTCATGCCCATCATGATGGGCGGCAGCGTCGTCGTACAAATACTGCTCAAGGACAAGGTGGACACGCGCGACAAGAAGTTTGCCGTGATTGATTACTCCGGCGTGGTCTATGACACACTAGCCGCCGAAGTCGAAAAGCGTAACGACGAAGGCATCTTCACCAAGGATGAAGAACACAAGCAGATCAAGCCCCGGTTTCTCGTCGAGCGGGTCGATACCACTTCGGCCGCCCGAGCGGAGACGGCGTTCGCGCAGTCCGAACGCGTGATGGACGAAGAAATCCTGGCGTTTATCATCATCGGACCGGACGTCGTCACGGGCGACGGCCTGACAAAAGACAGCACGATCGCCTACCACTCGAACAGCCCCACCTATGACGACTTCCGCCGCTGGGCATCGAGCACGATCAACGCACAAATTCACGGCCTGCGGCTTGCGGCAGCCGGGCTCGACATTGATGCGGTGGCGGCCGCAACAAAACCCATCTCTGTCGGCAACTTAAACCTATTGTCCAAGGATGAATCCGGTACCATCAAGCCCGCTGAGCCAACCAACCGCGCGGCCACATTCCTGGTCCCAATGGGCATGATGATGCTCATGTTCATGGTCGTGATGGTCGGTGCCACGCCGCTTGTGAACAGCACCCTGGAAGAGAAGATGCAGCGTATTGCGGAAGTGCTACTCGGATCAATCCCGCCGTTTCAACTCATGCTGGGCAAGCTGATCGGCACCGTGGGTGTGTCACTGACGATCGCCACGCTCTACCTTGTGGGTGGCTTTTTCGCGTTGAAACAAGGTGGGTATGCCGAGTTGTTTCCCGCCCACGTCGTCTGGTGGTTTGTGCTCTATGTGGCACTGGCCGTGCTGATGTACGGCTCGTTATTCATCGCCATCGGCGCGGCCGTCACCGACATCAAAGAATCGCAAAACCTGATGACTCCGGTCATGCTGCTCGTGGTGTCACCGATGTTTGTCTGGATGTCGGTGCTTCAGGAGCCCACATCGCAGTTCTCCGTGATCGCCTCGTTGATCCCGCCAGCCACCCCCATGCTGATGATCATCCGCCAGACCGTCCCACCGGGTATCCCCCTCTGGCAGCCGCTTTTGGGCGTAGCGCTCGTACTCATGACAACGTTGTTCTTTGTCTTTGCAGCCGGTCGCATTTTCCGCGCCGGGATTCTTATGCAAGGTCGCGGTGCGAAGCCGATGGAACTACTGGGCTGGGTCTTTCGCGGATAGGCTGCGATCAGCATAGCACAACACATGCCGCGGGGAACGTGCAAACAACCGCGCAGCGGGTTTGATTTGACCGGAGTATTGTCCTACCATCGCTACCGCACCGTTTCTGACGCGCGGGCCAAGGTGCGATTCTCAACGTGTGAATCTGACAATCTGGTTTTCTTACGGAACCAAATGGAGTGACATCAGTGGTTCGAACCATCACAACATCGCTCGCGATCGCCGTGCTTTTTTCGGCCGGCTGCGCGGGTCAATCTGATCGGCGCTTCGCCAACGGCATCACCAACAAACCCGCACGGGAGTTCGAGCTGAAGGACCTCTCCGGAAAACTCGTGAAGTCCAGCGAGTTTCTCGGCAAGCCGGTACTGCTCGCGTTCTGGGCCTATGGCTGAGGTCCCTGCCGTGCGGAGGCTCCGCACCTAAGCCAAATCGCCGCAACATATGCCGACAGGGGGTTGGTCGTGCTCGCTCCGAACGCGTGGGACGAAGAGAAGAACATCCTCAAACGGTATGCCAGGAAGGACAAGCTGAAACAACGCATCCTGCTTGATGGCAGCGCCCTCTTCGACGCCTACGGCGGGACCAGCGTGCCAACCGTGCTTTTCATCGACAGAAATGGCGTCGTCGTCGATGTCGAGGTCGGGTTCGACGGACCGGATGATCTCATCAAACGCACCGAGCGGCTCTTGGCATCCGGCTAAGATTGCCGGCGAAGGCAAGAGCCGTAGCGCTATCACCGCAGCACCATACCAGTAAGTGCCATGCCGTGTCACAACAGACACTCCATCGCTCACCCCGGGCACCCCATCGTTTACAGCGGGTGCCCCATTCTTCGGGTACGCCCGAAGGGTGGGAGACGGACGGGTGGCCTATGGCTTTAGCTGTGTGTGGGGGGAGGGACACGAGCCGAGCGTCATTCGACTCCCCCGCCCCTACAGAGACGAACCAACAAGGCGGACATACAACCCATCCAACCGCCCCACCATCGTGCGCCAGTCGAACTCCCGCAAACACAGCTAACGACCACGCTGCCCGAGCTTCTGTCGTAACGTCGCATCACCAGCCAGCCGAACCATCGCATCGCCCAGCCCAGCGACATCACCATAACGCACGAGTAGCCCCGTCTCATCCGGAACCACGACCTCCGGTGCGCCGTCGTTATCGAAACTGATCGCCGGAATCTCAACAAGCAAACCCTGCACCAGCGCACGCGGCAGCCCCTCCCACCGCGACGCGTGCAGTACAATGTCGAATCCGTTTATGATCCGACCAACCTCATCCGGCCGCACGAGTCCGAGCATCGTCACGCGATCGCGCAGGCCCAACGACTCCAGCCGCCTCTCATAATGCGATCTCCGACTGCCATCCCCCACCCACACAAACCGAAGCCGAGGCTCGCGTCTCAACGCGCGCGGCATCGCCTCGATAATCTCGTCATATCCCTTGTTGTCGAACAGACGCGCGATGGTCCCCACGACCACATCAGCGCCCTCAACCCCCCACCGCTCACGTGACGCACGTCGGGCCGACCCGTCAGGTGAAAACTGCGCCGTTTCCATGCCGGAGCGTACCGTCGTGAACCGCTCAACCGGTCCAAGCCCCGCGGCCACCGCCTGCGCCGTCATCGCGTCGGCCACCGTCACAAACGCAGTCGTTTGCTGCCCAGCTCGGCGTTCCAACGCAGTATAAAGCCCCCGCAACAACACCCCCTGCGTACGGTTGAACGCCATCCCATGAATCGTATGAACCACGACGCCAACACCGGCGCGATGCGCCGCCTCCCGTCCGATGATGCCGGCCTTGCTGCTGTGCGTGTGAACGATATCCGACTTGGACTCCGCAAACAACCGCTCCAACTCGCCAACGGCCTGCCAGTCACGCACCGGATTCACCGACCGCCTCATGTTCGACAGCTTCACCAACCGACATCCACTCGCCTCAGCCGCCGCCCACAGTGAACCCTCCGGCCCCGTTTCTTCACCAGCCGCAAGGATGACGTCGTGCCCCGCCTCGACCAACCCACGACAAGTCAACACGGTGTTCTCCTGCGCACCGCCAACGATTAACCGGGTGATGACGTGTATGATCTTCATATCGCGTTTCGGTCTACCACTTTCTTACGTCCCATCCGCATCCACCAGCCCCATCTCGCCGTCGTCACACGCCTCCGGACGAAGCAGATGCGCCGGATACCGTACCCACCGCAGGCTAAGCCCACAGGCTGGTGCCGTCGGTCCGGCTTTCGTACGGTCCTTACTCGCCAAGATCTCCGCAAGCCGATCAGGCTCCCACCGCCCACGCCCGATGTGTATCAGCGTGCCGACCATGTTCCGCACCTGCCGATAGAGAAATCCGGTCCCCTCCACATCGATACGAACCTCATCCAGATGTCGTTCCACATCGCAGCGAATCACCCGCCGTACCATAGATTCACGGATCCCCCGCGTCGCGGTCATGGCGGTAAAGTCCATCTCCCCGACGAAGTGCCGGGCAGCCTCCTGCATCCGTGCCACATCCAGATCATGCCAATGGTGGTACGCATACCGCTGGCTCACCTGCTCCACCGGGCGTCGGAGTGCATGATGGATTCTGTAACGGTAGAGCTTGCTGATCGCGCTTCGGGTCGCGTGAAACTGCCGGTTCACATCCCTAAGCGCGATAATCGCGATGTCTTTGGGAAGGCGCGACCCCAAGGCATGCCGCAAGCTCTCGGCCGGGAACTCGCGTGTGGTATCAAAGTGGCACACATGGGCGGCCGCATGGACACCGGAATCGGTACGGCCGCTGCCTGAGATCGTTACCGGATGACGTAGCGCGCGCCGGGCCGTCTGTTCCAACAGCTCTTGCACGGTCCGAAACCCCGGCTGGGTCTGCCAGCCGTGAAACTCCGTCCCGTCAAATGCGACCCACATCGCCACTCTGCGAACCATAATCACGATATTACGGCCGTAGCATCAAGCCAACAAGCTCCCAGCTCACCCCCCCCAACGATTGCGAACCTGGAAAAGGAGAACGCCGCGCCGGATGACTCCGACACGGCGCTCGCATCATGGCGTTTCGTTTTCTGGTCGGCTACCCCTAAGCGACCAGTTCTTCACACAGCGTGTTGCCGAATCGCTGGCGCAGGCGCGTCAGAATCTCCTTGTGGATCTGACTGACGCGCGACTCGGATAGATCGAGTACCGCGCCGATTTCGGCCATCGTCATTTCTTCAAAGTAGTATAGCACCAGTACCAGCCGCTCTTCTCGGGCCAAGTCTTTTGTGAGGTGGTCGGTCAACATTTCTCGCGAGACTTTGATGCCGGGATCGTCAGACTTGTTGTCCCGGACATCCCAGGTGTGCGACGTCCCCTGGCTCCGATGCTCACCGGACGGCTCCATCGCGCTGAAGTGGACTTCCTTACCAAGCTGCGACAGGCGCGACAGGTAGTCAAAGCGATCCACCGTCATCTCAAGCCGTTTCGCAATCGCCTCATGCGTCGGGGAGTACTCCATGTCGGTCCCCATCGCTTCCTGGACCAGCATACGCTTCTTCTCAAACGTCCGCACGGTGCGGCTCTGCGGGTCCAGGCTACGAAGCCAGTCCATCACCGCACCAGAGATGCGCTGCTGACAAAACGTCTCGAACTTCGCCTTGCGTTCCGGGTCATAACCCTCGACGGCTTCAATGAGCCCATCGAACGCGGCGCTACAAATCTCATCATACGAAACCTGTGCCGGGAGCTTACGAGAGAGACGGGCCGCATGACTGTGAACCAAGTGGCTGTAATACACCACGATCTTGTTCCGCATCGCGACCGAAGAAGTCTTGAGATAACGCTTCCACATCGCCTCGATCGTCACGTCTCGCTTCGCCATCAATGAGCTCCTTTGCCCGTTCTGCCTTTGTCTCGTCCCGTCGATCTTTTGGGCCTACACTGCCCGAAAAGGACCGCCGTATCTCGGTTCAACCTTGAACCATGATAACTTAGGTAATTTTTCGGCACGGCGATTCCGATATCTTCACCATATATCCCATTTTACCACCACAGCCCAGCTTACGCTTAAAACTAGGGGTAAATACCCAATACGAGCCAGCTATGGCCGTTTTTTGTGTGATATGGGCCATAAGACCACAAAGAATCAGAGCAGTACCGGTGGTTCTTAGGCTACCCCTGTGAAATTCCTGGAAAGATTTCCGGCTATCGGACCGTGGGCACGCAGAAAATGAGCCAGGATAATGCGTCCGGACGGTTTCAGGCAGCGTGGTTACCGGCCAAGGGGTGCGCGTATCGGATCAACCGGCGGCCGGAATCGGCAGCTTGGGAGAGACGGGGCGGCTCGCCGCGGACGGCATCCTGCGGTCTTCGATGATGCCGCCGTCACGAAGTGTGATGATCCGATCGCAACGATCAGCCACGGCAGACTCGTGGGTCACAATGATAATCGTACGTCCTTGTGACCGGAGTTCGTCAAAGACGGCCAGGATGAGGTCTCCGGTAGCCGTGTCGAGGTTACCGGTCGGTTCGTCAGCCAGGAGGATCAACGGATCATTGATGAGCGACCGAGCGATGGCCGCACGCTGCTGCTGGCCGCCGGATAGTTCATTGGGCCGATGATGACGCCGGTCGAGCAAGTCAACCGTCGAAAGAAGCCGCTCCGACTTTTCACGACGAAGGTGCGGCGGCACCCCTTGATAGAAGAGCGGCACCTCAATGTTCTCTTCGATCGTCAACTGCGGGATCAGGTTGAAGTTCTGAAATACAAAGCCAATGCGCTGCCCGCGGATCTCCGAAAGCGCATCATCATCGAGTTGGGCAACATCGATATCACCCAGGAAATAGCTACCGCCTGTGGGACGGTCGAGACAACCGAGCATATTGAGCATTGTACTCTTGCCCGAGCCGCTCTGGCCGCAAATCGCCACAGACTCGCCTTCGACAAAGTCTAGATCAATGCCGCGCAGCGCATGAACGCGCACCTGACTACCCGGTTTGCCGTAGACTTTGGAGAGCTGTCGTAGGGATGCAATCAACAAATAACCCTATGGAAAAGCCACTAGGAACCTGATGGTGCGGCCTTGGGCTTACCGTAACGACCCTTGCCGCCGGCTTTACCGCCCGTAGCACCGCCGTACTTTTTGCCACCGCTTGAACCGCGACCGCGTGTTGCAGCGGGTTCCGCGACGTCCGGGACCAGCCGCTTGTGGGTATCATCAAACGCCAGCAAGACCTTATCACCAACGCTGACCCCGCTCGTGATCTCAGCCCACTCCATTCCGATTGCACCGAGTTCCACCGGCGAAAAAGAGGCCGCACCGCGCTCCTCATGAAACACGAACCGCTGCCCACCTTTGGTATAAATAGCCTGCACCGGGATCGCCACGACCGACTCAACCTCTTCGACGAGTATTTCAACGAAGGCAGTGACGCCCGGCTTCAATACCGCGTCGGACGCGGCCATCGTAATCTCGGTCTCGTATTCCTTCAAATCCGGATTGAGCCAGCGGTTCTGTGTGTCTGCGAGCGATGCGATTTTCGTGACCTTCGCGTCAAACTGCCGACCCCGCATCCCCTCAACCGTAACCCTCGCCCTCTGTCCGATGGCGAGTTTGCTAGCCTTGGATTCGTGGACGCGAACCACAACGACCATCTCGGACGTATCAGGAAGCGACAAGAGCACCTGTCGCTCGTGAACACTCGCCCCCTCGCGAATCTGAGAGTCAGAAGACATGAAGTGCCGACCGCCGCCGGAATAGTACACGACGAAACCCTGCGTCGGCGCGTAGATACGACACCGCTCGTTCTGCCGTCGGAGCTTCGCCAGTTGATCCTGGATGAGTTCCAACTCTTTTCGTTTGCCTTCGACGGCGGCCACACGGTTCGCTTCCTCGGCAGCCGCGTTCTTCTTGACACGGCCGGCTTCTTGGATCGCCTCCTCAACGTCAGACTCACGCTGCCGCCGATCTGCGACATGGGTATATTTCACCAGCACACCGCGCGAGTGCTCAGCCTTTTCCAAGTCCCAAACGGCTTTCTCACTGACGAACTTGGCCTCTTGGAACTCCGTCTTCGTGATGAAGTTCCGTTCGCGCAGTTCGATGGCGGCTTCGTAGTCTTCCAGTCGGCGGTCACGGGTGATGCGGGCCTCTTTGATCGAGATTTCCGCATCCTTCAGGCGCTGCGTCCAGTCCGCCTTCTCGTATTTTTCAAGCTCCAGCTTGGTCAGCTCGATTCGCAGATCCGATTGGCGTATGTCGCTCTTGTTGCGATCGCGTTGGATTTCGAGCTCAGTCTTCGCAGCCTCATACGCAGCGATCGCGTTGGCTTCCTTCAGCTCCTCTTGGCTAATGCGGTTCTCGATCTGATCGCTGGCAAGTTCCACCAGGAGGTCACCCTTTTTCACGGATTTTCCCTCAGCCACGAGCGATATGATCGTGGACTGGCCCTCGACCTGGCACATCACGTCGGTCGAAGTTGCGGCCTTGAGCTCGCCCTTCTCCTTGAGCACCACCGCAAAACTCCTTGGGGCTGCGGTGAACATGGACACCTCCGCTGCGGCACCACCACCCAGCGGTGATAGCATAGTCCACCCAGCCGCCAAAACGGCCAAAAATACCAACGCCGCAACGTACCGCATGACGGCGCTCTTTGGGCGAACAGGTACCGACCGCTCCGGCGAGCTGGGTACCGGTTTCGCTGGTGAACTGGATGGGATCAGAGTCGTCATGACGTTTGCCTCGAAAAAATCTATTGTCTCAGACTGCCTCTAAGACGCAGAACAGGACCATGTGCGAGGGCGCGTAGCCTGACCAGCCGCACCGAAACACCTATCCAATAGACAGGATAACGTCTGTCGAAGACGATTACAAAGCCATGTAGCGTCGAAAGTTGTGCAAATACGCACCGCCACGACGGAATACCGCCTCTCGACCAACGACAGAAGATCACGGCCTATCATCTCCTTGTCCCCCCCAACCGCCATCGTCGTTCACACGAAGCGTCCCGGTATCGCGCCGAAACTGTAAAATCGCGATCCGATAGGCCGCCACAGCATCGGCAAAGTCGTTTCTCGCCGCGAGAAGATCGGTTTCGGCATCGACCACATCCTGGTTCGTCTGCTTACCAAGATTATACTGCACGGTTGCGGCCGCGAGCCGGCGCTCATTCTCGGCCACGTTCATCTCCTGGATTTTCCGAACGTCGGCCGTCTGAGCGATCCGCCGCATCGCCCGTCGAACGTCGGCACGGACGCGATCACGAAACTCACTGTAACCACGCTGAGCCCGCCGAAGACCAATCTGCGACGATCGGTAGTCGCGAACCTCTGTCCAACGATCATCAATCCGTAGTTGCAAGCCAGCACGCCAAGACGTCCGCGACATGTCCTGCGTGGTCACCGAGAGGTGGTCTGGGTTGGAGTTGCTCACCACACTGCCGGTGAAATCCAGATCCGGCAGGATACGGTTCTCCGCAATGCTCACGCCTCGCCGGGCGTCATCCACCCGATCAGCATCATTCAGTAGATCCAACCGGTACTTCAAGGCAACCTCGATGGCCTCTGGAACGCTGATGTCGGTGAGCATGTGGTCGAGCAACTGACTCGCCTGGTCCGCCGACTGTTCAGGTACGTCGAGCGGCTCGATTACCGGCATGCCCAAGAGAATCTTGAAGCTATCCATCGCGGTCTGGTACTGTTCGCGAGCGCGGGACAGCGCCACCTCAGCATCACGAAGGGTTGATTGCGCACGAGAGGCATCAAACACCGTCCTGCTACGCCCCATGCGTTCCGTGAACTCCGCCTTTTCCCACGCCTCCGATCGGCTCTTGCGACTCAGCACGGTATTGGCGATCGCCGTCCGGCGCTGTTGGACCGCAAAGTAATTACTTGCCACTGTGACGAGAAACGACCGCCGAAACCGCTCATAAGCGCGTACGGCATAGATCAACTCGCGTTCGGCCACATACCGAGATTCATACGCGATACGACCTGCACCGCGAAACAGAGGGATGTTTGCCTCAACGATGAGTTGACCCGATTCACCCGTGGTCACGCGTTGTTGGAGATCATTCACAAACGATGCCACCGCACGCGCAGCAACCTCACCACCGAGCGGCAGACGCTGACGCACCGCGACCTCGGCCACGCTCGTCATGGCTTGGTCGAGTACGTCCGCAGCCTCGAAATCTTCATACTCACTTGTGACGGTTGCAGAAAACTGGGGCGTCCACAAATGGCGCTCCAACGTCAAGTCAAGCGCCGCGAGGAACAGGTCTTCTTTGGCGTTTTGCAAGTCACGCGCGTGGCGTTCTGCGTAGATAAGCGTCTGCTTCAGATCAAACGTCTTTGGGACCGGATCAGGACTCACAGCACGCGGCTCACCGGAGCCGACCGATCCATCGCTCGCAGCACCGCCCTCATCTGCCGGTAGCGCGTCCGCACCGTTCGCATCTCTTGCAGGACGGCCAAAGCCATCCGGGACTACCGCATCCAACGGACGCGGGTTGAAACGGTACATGCGCTCGGAGGCCCCAGCCTGCTCATCCGGCATTCGCACCGTAACATCTGAAGTGAAGCCCAGGGCCGCACGCTGACGACCCGCCACCGTATCATACACATCGGCGTCGGTTGCGGGAGAGAAAGGGTAGTGGCAACCACACAACAGCAACGGCACCAACATTGCGAAAAGGTGTCTCGCGGTACAACGAGGGTGAGGTGGACGCATAGCACTCCCAACGATCGACAAATCAGCCGAAAAACCACGGCCTCACGCGGCAGTCAGCATAAGTCCTGATTCCACAATCGGCCAATCACTGCCGGGCATCCTAGCCGAAAACGAGCGGCTCACCCGACCCCACTACAAGATTCGACGATCCGAAGCGCGCCGCCGGTGACGGCTAGGCGACGGTCGATGACTTCGGTAGAATGGGCCTCCCTGTACTCAGTAGCGATAACGGCAATGACCCAAGCCACGACAACCCCAACCGAACGACCCACTGACTCTCCCATGGCCAAACCCCAGACACCCCGGTTCGTCACCATCACCCACTCTGGCATGCAATGGCAATCGCATCCAGACATGACGACCGAACTGTTCGGCCCGGATGCCCCTGACTGGCTCAACCTGGACAACGATGAACGGACCACATGCGTCAAAACGGGGCATCAGCGAAGCGTTTGGCACGTCGCCTTACCAGATTGCGACGTTTATGCCAAGGTATTCACCGGGCGTGGCATTCTCGATCAATTCAAGGCGTGGTGCGGGCTGGCGAATGGTCAGCGTGAATGGCGAAACGCCGTTTCCGCGACCGCCAAGGGGGCGCCGCTGGCAACACCTCTTGCGATCGGAGTCCGACATGCCGAACCGACAACGGTGGTGTACCTCTGCCGTGCTTTCGTCGATGGCACCACCTTGCCGAAGGCTTGGTCGGAAAGCGCAGACGTGGCACAATCGCGGCAGACACAAAACCGCCTGATTGACGCCATCGCCACACTCTACGCAAAGGGGCACGGAGCCGGGCTATGCCATCTCGATGGCCACCCCAACAACGTGCTCGTCCGGAAAAACGACTCCGGCGGCTTCGAGGCCGTGTTCATTGACCTGGCCTGGGCACGCGTTAAGAAGCATGCCCTTGAGACATCTGCAGCAGCCGCCTCACTCGCGCAGCTCGATCATTTTTTTCGTCGCGTGGCCACGAAAACGCAGCGGCTGCGCTTTCTCCATGGGTATCACGCAGAACGGGTTTCGAACGAAGTCCGGCGGTCTGTTACGGACCGGCTCCGGTGCCTGCTCGATACGATTCACACGGCACACGACCATCACACGAAACGATTGGCCGCTAGGCGCGATCGGCGTCTCGGGAAGAACGGGAAGTACTTTTCGAGAATCACCCTGGGCAGGGGTTGGTCGGGGATGTTCGTCCTGAAGCACCCGAGGCGTCATGTTTTTGACCTGGGGGACACGGAAAATCGCACGGTGGCCGACTGGCAGACGCTAATGGCTCCGGTCGCCTCCGATTTAGAACGAGCCCCAAGTGCGACTGGGCACGCGGAAGCCCCACCAGGCTTGGCACTCAACGTCAAGCGACCGACAGACCTATCGCAGCGGATCGCTTGGACCATTTGGGGCTCACCCAGCTACCGAGCGTTCGTCGAGACGCACCGGTGCCGGCATCGAGACGAGCCCGCACCGCTGATCCTCGGGTACATGGAGCACCGGCGGTTTGGTCTGATCGACCTCGCCATGACAGTCAATCCAACGCAACCTTGACCGGAATTCACGGCTATCGAACGAAAACGTGGCCTGCCCCCCGGAGGGTGATGCGGCAGCGGCAATTGAGACCATGCCCGAAGTCATCTTCTGAGGTTTTTGGGCGAACACCTCTCGCCCGGCGTTGCACCTAACATCTCGGCTTGACAGCCACTTGCAACACCCCAACAATGGTATTGACAGGTGCTGTAGCGGGTTTCGCTGTGGATTTCAGGCTTGCTGACCGTGTTTTCGTGCTGCGGATCGATGGGTGTTGGCTTCGGCCGGGAACTCCATATGAGCCGTCAGGCCGCTCCCGCTTGTTGATCCCCCCTGGGACAGAAAGTGTGGCTGTTCACACGCTAAGGGCGAGCCAACAACGGCACAATGACCGGGCTCGACTAAAATGAGAATCGACCGTTTGAAAGGTGAAGCGCCAATGGTGTTGCGTGTTGCAATGAATCGTCGACGTTGGTTGACGAAATCGCTGCTGTGCTTGTTGGGCGTCATGATGCTCGGCGGCTCGGCTTTCTCGGTCGAGCAAGAAGCGCGTTTCTTTGTCATGCGCGACGGGCGAAAGCTCCCGCTTCGCGAATCAACTACCGAGTACGGGGTCATCTTTCACGATGTTCAATCTGTCGATGCCAGTGCGGCGCGACTGCTCGCGAAAACCGGTGCGAAAGTACGGGACTTCAGCGGCAAACGACAAAGCCGCGTCAAGCTCTTGCAGGTGGATAAAACCAGTGCCGCAACGCGTGCTCTGATCGCTCAGGATCCGGCCGTCGCAGAAGTTCATCCGACGTACTATTATCCCAACGCCCCCCAATGCTGCATCGGTACCGGGACATTTCTGGCCCGCGTGCGGCCGGGGATCGACGGCAAGCAGCTCCAAACCCTTTGGGATGACTTCGGTGCCACCGTAGTCAGACAGGTGCCGGGTGTGCGGAGTACGTACCTCTTACGGCCTTCCAACATGGATGAGCTGCTTTGTGCGGAGAAGATGGCCGACGACGCACGCACGGTGTGGGCGCAGCCAAACTTTCGGTCACCGGTGGAAAAGCGTCAGATCGCTCCATCGGACGAGTATTTTTCCTATCAGTGGCACCACGAAAACACCGGGCAAGGCGGCGGCACCCCCGGCGCAGACATCAAGACGGTTGAGGCTTGGACGATCGCCAACGGCCAAGACATCACGATCGGCATGTTTGACGACGCATGCGACGTCAACCATCCGGACCTGAGGCAGGGCTACACCGGCATTGGACAAGACGCATCGCTGGATGCCAACGCAAACGGCGCTGACGACCCCAGCCCCAAACAACCGAATGATACACACGGCACGCAAGTCATGGGACTCGCGGTGGGTCGCGCAAACTCAATCGGCGGGCGCGGGGTGGCCTACCAATCGCAGTTTACCGCGTCTCGTGGGCTGATAGCTGGAACGACTGACGAGCAAGTCGCTCTGACGTACGTCTTTGCGCGGCAGCAAGAAGTCGATGTACATATCAACAGTTGGGGGTTCGTTCCCCCAATCCCTAATCCGGCTGTGATCGAGGACCAAATTGAGGCAGCTTATACGTTAGGACGCGACAAGGGTGACCTTGATGGCGATGATGTCGCGGACCCACTCGGCATGGTCATACTGTTCGCGTCGGGGAATGACGACATTGAAAACCAAGTGGGTTTCGAATTGTCCACCTTGCCTACTGTCATTGCGGTAGGTGCCAGCCATGACGGCGATCGGCGTGCGAGCTATAGCAACTACGGCAACACGCTGAACTTTCTCGCACCCAGCGGCGACGATTTTCGATCTGGTCTTTTCACTACCGACAACCGTGACACCTCCGAAATCGCCAACCCCGGTGTCAACATCGGCGGTCTCAATTCCGACACCCCAGGATTCGTGTTTGCGGAAATTGATGAGACAGGAGACTACACACAATATTTTGGTGGCACGTCAGGTGCGTGCCCGATCGCTGCCGGAGTCGCGGCCTTGGTTCTCTCAGTGAATCCGCTGCTGACCGCCAACGACGTCCGAATCATCATGGAACACACAAGTGATCCCGTGAACCCGGCCAACGCCGACTACCATGGAATCACAAGACGAAGTCTCAAGTATGGCTATGGGCGCATCAACGCCAAAGCGGCCGTGGATGCGGCGGTCCAATCCCAAACGACACAGCGGAGTTGGCCTGATCCACCGGCGGATGTCACCCTCGGTACTGCCCAAATCGAATGGCGTAGGAACACCGGCACGGAAGAGTTCATGATCGTCGAAAGCACCGCGCCATTTGACTTCATACCTGAAGATGGGGTGTGCTACGACGCCAGCCAACTTGGATGCAACGCGAACAGCGTGGTCGCCCTACCGGATGGCGTTACGCTCTCCGCCATAGGATGCGATCAGCTTTCTTGCACAGCGGGTGCCACCAACCTTTGCGAAGATGCGGACGGCGGAGAGGACCACTGTATGGGGTTCCTTCTACCGAGTGGCAAGAAATACTTTGGACTCTATGCGCGTAGTGCGTTCGGGCGCTACTCCTTCGGTGTGGCCATCGATTCCGACGGCAACGTCACTGACTCGGGAATCATCGTGGGTGATCCGACGTCGGGCGTTGTCGGCTCCACGCCGGGCGGTGGGAATGTCACGGTTGGTGCGCCAGCCGTCACAATCCGGGCCACACCGGTCGAGGGTGAGTCCCCACTTTCCGTACAATTCCAGGGTAATGCCGTCAGCGAATCGGCCATCGACGAATCGCGAACGGCGTGGGACTTTGATACATCAGACTCGACGCTTGTGGACTCACGCAACCGAACAGCCGTACGTACCTATACGGTTGAACCGGGGCGGACTCAAACGTTCACTGCCACGTTGACCATGTTCGATGTCGATGGCAACTCCGGCTCGGCCGAGGTTGTCATTCGGGTCGATGGAGAGGAAACCGAAGCATCGTCCGGCGCGTTGCAGAATGAGGATGTCAACATTTCGATCGGCACCGTCAACAACCCTGAGGCCGACATCACCACGGGAATCTCACCGCTCAGCGTCCTGCTCTCGGTCGATGCGGCCTCCCTCGCCGGAGAACTGGATTCCGTCACTTGGGATCTGGGCGATGGTGCGAAGTCGACGAGCCTCTCGGTCCCACACACCTACACGAACAATTCAGGCCGCACCCAGCGTGTGGCCATCACTGCGAGCATAACATCGGTGACGAGCCTAGGCGTCACAACGACTACGAGCACCACACGGTTTCTCACGATCGAGTCGGGAACCACATCGACAGAAACCAGCACCCCCAGCCTCCCCGGCGCGGGCGTATCGGGGGGCAACAGCACCGCTTCACCCTGCGGCGTGGTCAGCATGATAACGATGCTCGGGATGGGCGGCATTCTGCTATCCATGAGACTCGTACTGAGGAAACGCCGCCGCTGGTAACATGCTCGTTAATCGCATGCGAAGTATGGTGACGACGCAACGAACCAGATTCTAGGAGAGAATCTCGATGCTCCCCAAAGCCGGACCGCGTATCGCCGAGGTCATCAAGCTGGCCAACGAAATCGCTCGAGAATACGAGCGAGAGTACGTCGGCACGGAGCACCTCCTGCTGGCGATCCGCCGCGAAGGTGAAGGACGGGGGGCGCAAATTCTCGCACGTCGGCACCTTTCGGAAGCAATGCTTCGCGAAGAGATTGACAAACTCATCAAATTGCAAATGGAGGAGACCTGGGTCTTTGGTCGCCTTCCAGGCACCCCGCATTTTAAGAATGTGATGGCCGTCGCCATCGACGAGTGCCAGCACCTCGGCGAGCCTGAGGTCCGTACGGAGCATCTCCTGCTCGCCCTGTCCAAGGAACGCGGCTGCGTCGCGTTCCAGGCGTTGGAGTCCCTCGGCGTGACCTACGAAAAAGCCTACGATGATCTTAAATCACTCGCCTAGCCCCATCGAGAGGCTCGACGAGCATCGGAGAACATGTATGAGCCGAAAAGAATCGAACGTGCGCCGCCCTATGGCGTTGGGATCACTAGTGCTTGCCATGCTGGTTACGGCGTCCTTGGTCTCAGCCGACGACACGACGAAGAAGAAGTTTCGCGGGCTGCTCGGAAAGAACAACAACAGGGTCATCCACAAAGACGGCAAGACGCTACTCTGGGCCGGTGGTGACCGCAGCGATCCGGACAAGGCGCAGTGGTATGACTTCACCGGTTCGCCGATTCCAGCCGAGGAGCTTCAGTTCGGAATCGGTAAAGATCGTATCAAATCGATCGATGACCCGCTCTTCGTCAGACCGGACGATCCGCGTCTGAAGCGAATCCCAGCGAGCCCTTACCGGAGAGAAGAGAAGGTCACCACGCCGGACGACATCAACGTCATCGGGTATGTCGTGGACGGTGAGGCACGCGCCTACCCGGCCGCCCTTCTCGATCACCATGAGCTCGTCAATGACCGCATCGGCGGCAAGCCCGTTACCGTCGGTTGGTGACCGCTCGCCAAACTGTCCGTAGTTCACGGACGCATGATTAACGGCAAACTCGATGATTTCGGCGTCAGCGGCTATGTCCACAAAGATGTCTTCATCATTTTTGACCGCAAAACGGAAAGCCTTTGGTGGCCGATGGACGACACCGCCTGGACGGCCATCTCAGGCCCCAGGAAAGGCGAAAAGATTCCGTTCATCGAAGAGCCGCCGCTTATTTCGCTCGGCGAATGGCGCAAGAAACACCCGAACACCGTCGTGCTACTCGGCTCGAAGTTAGAGATCGAAAAAGAAAAGTAGCGTTGCCGCGTGAGCGGCTGACCGTGATTCGCGATAATCCGCATCAATAACGCGGAGGGTTCGGAGTCGCTCACAAGAACGCAGTTCCGCGACAACTTGAAATCGACGTCCTTGCCGATAAGCCGAAGCGACCGAAATCAAACGTGTCATATCGGTCTAAAGCGGCAGTTTTTCCCTCGCATTAACCCCTTGTCGATTGAAGAAACACGATCTCGGACAACTTTCGCCCTAACGATTCCAGGTCGCGATTCCGATACATTTCTGGCATTCTAGCCATGGGTCGGGAGGGGAGACGCTCGCGACAACCAGGGAACCGCCTTACCCGCTAGCGCGGCCATTGACGCGCAGTAGCGACAGGGAGAAAACCGCAGTTGAACGCCGAGCTCATCAATCCATTTGTCCAGTCAATCAAGAACACGTTCCGCGTGATGTGCGATCTTTACGTTCGAATCGCGGCACCAGAAGTCAAGGTTAACGACGGCGACGCGTACGACATTTCCGGGCACATCGCTTTTTCCGGATCAGCGACGGGCGGCGTCACCCTCTGCTTTCAGTTTCAAGACGCCGCAAACATCGCCAAGATATTTTCCAGAAGCGCCACTTAGCTTTCTCCGGAGGCACTTGCAGATCCGATCGGAGAGTTGGCCAACATCATCGCAGGTGGCGCGAAGTCGCAACTCACGGGTCAACAGATCAAGATTGCCATACCAAAGATCGTGCGACGCCGCCACTATGTCACCGGCGCATCGCCGAGCCTTCCGCACATCGTACTGCCCTGCCAGACCGATGCCGGAGCGTTCGCCGTCGATATCTTCATGACAGCAAGAAAACCCAACGCCAGCCTCGCCCCCGCGCTGCGGTAGGCCACGACCGTCAAACGTCAAGCCGTCACTCGAACCACGGCGCAGCAGCAGCGGTGGCCAATCAGAGTTGAAGCCGCACAGACCCACGTCCGACCAGTAGATCGAACCAGAGGCATTTCCCACGACAACACCCGTCGGTGTGCAACGCACACTTCGTAGAGCCGAAAAAATACCCTGGGCCACATTGGCGACGAGGATGTCGGAATCCGAAAATTGTATGTCGCCGACCATCCGACCCTTGGCCCAATAGACACGCCCGCCTTTCGCGTCGATCGCCACGTCGATCGCGGAAATGCCATTTTCCTGCGCGATCAGTTCAACCTGGTTCCCCGTGAGATTAGCCCGCCAGAGTGAGTCGTAATCCGTGCCGCGGACGTCTTCGGTCGTTGTCCAATAGACTTTTCCACGAATAGAATCAACGGCAACGCCCGCGGTGCGTGGCAAGAAACCCGCCGCCTTACCGGCTCTTGGCGAGTTTGATTTGGATTTGAGCTCGCTGGACCGCCTTGCTTTTGGCGGTGTGGTCGTCGTCGGTGATGTTGGGCATGGCGCGGGCTTCGACGAGCGCAGTTGAAGCGGCTTCCGCGTCGATCTGGGCAGCGTCCTTGGCCTGCTCCGTCAGAATGCTCAGGTTGCTGCCGGAAATCTGGACGAATCCGCCGTCGATAAACATCAGGTGCTTTTCCGAATCCGTTTCGACGCGAAGCTGGCCAATGCCGAGCTTGCAGACGAGCGGCGCACGGCCGGTCATGATGCCCATCTCGCCATCGTGCGCGGGAAAGGCTACGAACGTGGCGTCGCACTCCAGAACGGCCGCCTCCGGCGTGATGATGCTACATTGAAATGTTGCGGCGTTTGCCATCGCTCTTATGCCTTATCGTCGGAGTAAGCCTTACATTCTGCGTCGGTCGGTCACCCCGGTACCGCGTAGGCTAAAGCCTGCGGCTCGGAGGCATTCACACGCCGACGGTTTCTCGAACCGATTCAAATTCACTCGATACCAACAAGCCTTTGCCTGCAGGCCGTACAACAAGGCTAGCCTTCTTTGGCCATCTTCTCAGCCTTTTCGGCCGCTTCTTCGATCACGCCGACATACATGAACGCCTGCTCCGGCAGGTGATCCCACTTGCCCGCACACAGTTCCTCAAACGAACGGATCGTATCCTCGCGCGAGGTGTAGTTACCGGGGAAGCCGGTAAACTGCTCGGCGACGTAGAACGGCTGGGACAAGAACCGCTCGATCTTACGAGCGCGACCAACGATCTCCTTGTCCTCTTCGCTGAGTTCATCCACACCGAGAATCGCGATGATGTCCTGCAAGTCCTTGTAACGCTGGAGAATCTGCTGCACGTTTCGAGAGACGGCGTAATGCCGCTCACCAATGTAGTTCGGGTCCATAATGCGGCTGCTCGACGCGAGCGGATCGACGGCCGGGTAGATCCCCTTTTCCGCGATGCTACGTTCGAGGTTCACCGTGCTGTCCAAGTGAGCAAACGCCGACGCGGGAGCCGGGTCGGTGTAGTCATCCGCAGGCACATAGATGGCCTGGATGCTGGTAACAGCCCCCTTGTTCGTGGAGGTAACGCGTTCTTGCAGCTCACCCATTTCCGTACCGAGCGTCGGCTGGTACCCCACGGCCGACGGCATACGGCCGAGTAGCGCAGAAACCTCAGAACCGGCCTGCGAAAAACGGAAAATGTTATCCACAAAGAGTAGCGTGTCCGCACCGGTCTGGTCCCGGAAGTGCTCGGCCATGGTCAGCGCGGAAAGCGCGACGCGAAGGCGCGCACCGGGCGGCTCGTTCATCTGCCCAAAGACCATCACCGTCTGATCGAGCACGCTCTTGCCGGTATCACCGATTTTCGCATCGGCCATTTCCAGCCAGAGGTCGTTACCCTCACGCGTACGCTCACCTACGCCCGCGAAACAGGAGTAACCACTGTGAAAACGAGCGAGACGTGCGATCAATTCCTGAATGATTACCGTTTTGCCGACACCGGCACCACCGAACAGACCGGCCTTACCGCCGCGAACGAGCGGGCAGAGCAGGTCGATCACCTTGATATCGGTCTCAAAGAGTTCCGTCTTGGCGGTGAGGTCTTTGAACGCGGGCGGCTTGGCGTGAATCGGACGGCGTTCCTTCGCCGCGCACTCACCCAAGCCGTCGATCGTGTCACCGACAAGATTGAACACGCGTCCGAGCGTCTCCTCACCCACCGGCACAGATACGGGAGCCCCCGTATCAAACACCTTGGTGCCGCGCTGCACGCCGTTGGTGGAGCCGAGCGCCACCGCACGAACCCGACCACCGCCGAGGTGCTGCGCGACTTCGCACCAGAGCTTCTCTTTGGTGGTCTTGCCAAGCACCGTGCGTTCCACTTCAAGACTTAACGCGTTGTAGATGTCGGGCATCTTGTCTTCGGAAAACTGCGCGTCGAGCGTAGCACCGATCACCTGTGTCACTTGGCCGATATTTTCCATGGCGAGAATCCTAACTCCGCATCAATCTTTCTTGCTATCGTGCCGGCGTATTCGTCATACGTCCCGGCTCAAGACCGCTCAAACACTATCCCAGCGCATTCGCGCCACCGACAATGTCGAGCAGTTCCATCGTAATGTGCGTCTGCCGCGCCCGGTTATACTTCCGCGTCAACGCCGTAATCATGTCACCGGCCGCGTCTGTGGCGGCCTTCATCGCTACCATCCGAGCGATGTGCTCGCTAACGGTTGCGTCGGTAAAACATTGGAACATCCGAACCCGCACGGTGGCCGGCAACAATTCTTGCAACAAACTCTCGGGGTCCGGGGAAAACTCATAGTCGCTATTGCCTGCGGCACCGCCCACCGCCTCATCCGTAGCCGCTTCGTCCTTCTCAGTCGAAAGCGGAAGAAGCTGCATGATGTGCGGCTTCTGCTTTCCGGCCGAGATAAACTTCATATACACGACGCACACGGAGGAGACTTCACCCTTGATGAAACGGTCTATCATCGCGTTGGCGATCGGCTCGATCTGTTCGAACTTCGGAGCTTCGTCGATGTCGGTAATGCCTTGCTGAATGTCACGACCGAGAAAACTAAAGTAGCCGATGCCCTTCTTGCCCACCACAGTCACGTCGGACTCAATACCATCTGCGGCGAGTGCATCGATGTGGCTTGTCGCCACGCGAAGCACGTTACCGTTGTAGCCGCCACACAAACCGCGCATGCTGCTAAGCACCAACACCGCTGACCGCTTCGCGTCGTTCGTCTTCATTAGCGGGTGCTCGACATCAGTGGCCGCGGAAGACAGATCGGCCACCAACTCCGCGATCTTCTCAGTATATGGCTTGGTCGCCATGGCACGGCTAAACGCTGCCTGATAACGGGCCGTAGCAATAAGCTGCATCGTGCGCGTAATCTTGCGAATGTTTCTGACCGCCTTGCGGCGTTTGACTAATAAGCGTCTGTTCGCCATGAATCCTACTCAATCAAACCCGAAACCAACGTCACCGTCGCACTCTTGCCACTCGTTCTTAGCTGCCCTGCTTCGCGACGAACTGCGTCTTGAAATCACCGATGATCGTCTTGAGCTTCTCGCCGGCATCTCCGGAGAGAACGCCCTTCGTTTCCAACTCCGTGATGATCTCTGGGAACTCATCACGGACATGCCGCAACAGCCCCTTCTCGAACGCGGCAACCTGCGGGATCGGCAGATCATCCAAGAACCCCTGCGAGCCGGCTGAGATACTAATCACCTGATCGTACACGTTGAACGGCTCGTATTGCGGCTGCTTCAACAGCTCCACCATGCGCTGCCCGCGATCGAGCTGACGCTGGGTGGCCGTGTCGAGGTCCGTACCGAGCTGAGCGAAAGCCTCAAGCTCACGGAACGACGCGAGATCGAGACGCAATGAGCCGGAAATTTTCTTCATCGCCTTAATTTGGGCATTACCGCCCACGCGAGACACGCTAATACCCACGTTCACCGCAGGACGAACGCCGGCAAAAAACAGATCCGGCTCAAGATAAATCTGACCGTCCGTAATGGAAATCACGTTCGTCGGAATGTAAGCAGAGACCTCACCTTCCATCGTCTCGATGATGGGCAGCGCGGTCATGGAGCCACCACTGTCCTTGAAGTGGTGCACCTTGTACTGATCCTTGTCCGAAAGCGAATCGAGCCACGCCGTGGCATGTTCAAGACCTTCGGGACGGTGGAAGAGCCCTTCCGCGTCGTCGGGACGGTGCTCAGACTTCGCCTTGAGACCCTCCGGATGCTTTTTGATCACGCTTCGGTCCACGCAATCGTCTGCGGTCGCCTTGGGCACGATGCCGTACTCATCGCGAAGCTTCACGCTACGCTCGAGCAAGCGGGAATGCAGGTAGAACACGTCACCCGGGTAGGCCTCACGACCCGGCGGCCGACGAAGCAACAACGACAACTGACGGTACGCCTGGGCCTGCTTGCTAAGGTCATCGTAGACGCAGAGCGTGGCCTGCCCCTCTTGGTACATAAAGTATTCGGCCATCGCAGCGCCGGAGTAGGGCGCGATGTATTGCAGCGGAGCCGGATCAGAAGCCGAAGCGGAAACGACAATGGTGTAATCCATCGCGCCGTGCTCGCGGAGCTTCTCCACGACGCCGACAACGGTTGATTCCTTTTGGCCGATGGCCACATAGACGCAAATCACGCCCTGGCCCTTCTGGTTGATGATCGTGTCGATGGCGATGGCCGTCTTACCGGTCTTACGGTCACCAATGATAAGCTCACGCTGACCACGACCCACCGGAATCATGCTGTCGATCGCCTTGATGCCCGTTTGAAGCGGCTCGGTCACGGGCTGACGCTCGGCGATACCAGCCGCCTTAATCTCTAGCGGGCGGCGGTGCGGGGAGTCGATCGCACCCATGCCGTCGAGCGGACGACCGAGCGGATCCACCACGCGACCGACCATTTTCTCTCCGACGGGTACGCTCAGTAGCTCACCCGTACGGCGGACCTCGTCACCCTCTTTGATACCGAGGTAGTCGCCAAGGATAACAATACCCACGGAGTTTTCTTCGAGGTTGAACACCTGCCCGGAAGCACCGTTGGCAAACTCGACGCGTTCCTCGGCCATGGCGTTTGCCAAGCCGTACACGCGGGCGATGCCGTCACCGACTTCAAGCACCGTACCCACCTCGGCGACGTCAATCTCGCTTCGATACTTCTGAATCTCTTCGGTGATGACCGACGAAATCTCATCGACTTTGAATTTCATATTCTGCTTCCGGCCCC
>JAJRSR010000047.1 GCA_024278695.1 Planctomycetota bacterium
CGCAAAAGACCGCACAGCAAAACGGCAAGGCCGCGAGCGACAATCAAGACAAGCAACTGGACATGCACGGCGGCTGGGTGCTACGTCCGCAGGATGCCACCGGCGGCTTTTCCCCGGATAGTGACACGTGGTACTACTCCCGTGTGTGCGGTACGTTTAGCGAGCGGCGCGGCTTCCACGGCTGTCAGATGCCCGAACAAGTATTGGGGCGGATCATCAAAGTGTCCAGCAACGCCGGCGACACCGTGCTCGATCCGTTTTCCGGCAGCGGCACGACGATAGCCGTCGCGAAAAAGCTCGAACGGCGGTACATCGGCATCGAATTGTCTACAGACTATGCCGAGCAGACCCGAGCCCGTCTCTGTGCGATCGAACCCGGCGACGAACTCGATGGCGTGATCGATCCGCTCGTGACCGCACCCAAGACCGCCAATGGCCGGAACTTGAAATCGTTGAGGAAGAAAACGACGCGCGCCAAAACCAAGAAAAAGAAGACGCCCTCGTCGCAGGCTTCCTTGTTCTAAGTTCTGCGCCTACACTCTGGGACAACACCGGAGCGGCTTCAGAAACCGTGTCACTGGAATGCGGAACATGTGGAGTTGGACCGAAAAATGGACGTCTACCCGCTGATCTTCGAACCGATCTTCAAACGCAAAATATGGGGCGGTCGCACGCTCGAAACCGCCCTGCACAAGCCCCTGCCGCCAGATGACCCGATCGGTGAATCCTGGGAGGCGGCCGACCTGGAAGAGGATCAATCGGTCGTCGCTTCAGGACCGGCACGGGGGCAGACAATCGGCAGTCTTGTCAAATCGTGGGGCACGGCGCTCTATGGCCGATCCGGTCTTTTTGATGGGCGGTTCCCGCTGCTGATTAAGTTTCTCGACGCGCGTAGCGCCCTCAGCGTCCAGGTCCACCCGAGCGAAGCGATGGCTGCTCGGCTCGGCGGTCGCGTCCGGGTTAAGCATGAGGCATGGTATGTGATCGATGCGGAACCGGACGGATACATCTACCGTGGGGTCAAGCCAGGGGTCGATGAAGCGGCCCTTCGTGAGGCCATCGACCGGCAGGCGGTCGAATCGGTCCTGAACCACATCACGGTGCGCCGCGGGGAGTGCTACTACTTGCCCAGCGGTACGATTCATGCCCTGGGTGCCGGTGTGACGGTGGCCGAGGTGCAGACGCCGTCGGATATCACCTACCGGGTGTACGACTGGAACCGTGTGGATGAGGCCACCGGCCAAGTTCGAGCATTGCACCTGGCCGAGGCGATGCAGTGCATTTCGTATGACCCCGTGCCCGAGAAATATGAGCTACGCAACCACGTGGCCAGCGTCTGGACGCAAGTGACAAGTCTGGTACGCTGTGAGTCGTTCGTTATTGAACGCGTGCGGATGGTCGAGGGCGTCGAGCAGGCGCTACCGTATGCCGAGATGATGATCTGGATTGTGCTCGAAGGCTCCGGTGAGGTGCATTGTGCCGGGTTGGATGAGCCGGTACGGTTTGGCATCGGTGATACCGTGGTGTTGCCGGCCGACCTGAAGGAAGGGCGCGTCGTCACGAAGGAAGTCTGCCTCTGGTTGGAGGTGTCGATCCCGATCGCGAGTTCGCTGGCCGGGTATGATCGTCCGGATCGCGAGTCGCAGGGGACGCCCGCAGCGGGTGATGGCTTCGTTCAGATCAATGTGCCGAAGAAGTAGTAAGAAAAAGATATCGAGATTCCGCAAGCATCGGAGCGGGTGCTAGGCTCCAGTTTGTGGCGTTTCGCAAGACAGCAAGACAGTAGGATGTTAAACGGTTTCGGGGCGTGGTTTGCGGTGGTGCCTTGTGCACTGTGCGCCCGCCGTACCGTTTGGCACGGAAGGACGCGGGGCGTTGTCACCACATCATCGACTTTTGGATTCGGTTCGGGGAACGAAAAAGACGCTGTACATCGTTGCGGCGTTGTATGTCGTCGTCGGTTTCTTTTTGGCGGTTGCGGCTGCCGTTCAGGGTGACCGGTTGGGTACGTTTCTTGGATTTGTCATTATCAGCGGCGCGCTGGTCACGGCCGCGCTGTTTCGCGCGGTGCTGCGGATCGGGCTGCGTATTTCGTCTGTCGGTGAGAGCCTGGACGATGTGGCCACTCGGCTGACGCGCATCGAACATCATGGCGAGACCATACGCACGAACGATGGCCGTACTCAGCAGCATGCGCCGGATCGCGTGATCGACCTCGGTGCGAGCGCCCCTGTCGATGCTTCTTTGCTCGCGGCCGCCACGCTCAGTCGTGAATCATTTCCGCGATTGGCGGATGCCATGGTGGAGCAACCGCCGGCTTCAGCCTGCCACGCCCAAACGACGATGGCCGCCACGCTCCCCGCAACCAAAGTGCCGCATTCTGGCACTAATGACGGCGCGGCCGACTATGCTACTCGTCATATGCTGCAAACATGGAAGACGGCGCTTCGCGAAGAGGATTTGGCCACGTGCCGGTCTGCGTATGCGGCTTTGGTAGATACGGCCTAGCCTAAGCTTGTGGTGCGTTTGAGTGAGCAGCTTGAAGCGTTGGCCTGTAAGCGCGAGCGGGCGCTTCGTGAGGCATTCGCCGCATGCGTGCGCCAACAAAACTACAACGGCGCGCTGGCCATCGGGCGGGACATCGCTCAACTCATGCCGGATCGGCTCATCGCGGAGGAGTACGCTCAGCTTGAAGCCCACCTGCTTCGTCGCCGTGCTCAGGCCGAGCACCGATCATCACCGCCGCTTCGACTAGCGCATTAGTTGGCCGCATTAGTTGGCGTTCACGCGCCAAGTCTTTTCAATCTATGTGTAGCGGATTTCGTGGATCGAGCGAGGTGCGACATGCCTCAGAGCCGCAGGCTTCTGTCTGTGCAATGCCGCAATTCTACACCGACACTCGGCATGCTCGAGTTGATGCGGTTTCGTTCCCTACCTCATCGGAGCAACCGAAGAAAGGGCACCCACCAGCCTAACAAGAAAAACAAGCCCGACGATCAAGCAGCGCTATCCTGGGGGATTGGACGCGTTTTTGCAATCGCACCGTCTCGGAAGAAAGGCCAGCACGAGCAGGAACGGCACCATCGGTACACGAAAACGCGGGTCGAGTTGCGGTGCGGTGGCCAGCAGCAAACACACGGTGCCGGCGAGCGGAAAAAACGCATCGCGCCAACCAACGCACCGGCGTAAGATTTGAAGAACAACAAGAAACGAAAGCAACGCGTAGATCGAACCGACACCGGCGTAACGCAATCGCTGCGCTGTCGTCAGGTTTGGCTCGAACGCAAGGTGCAGCGGAAAAGTCAGCGCTTCCGCGCACCGGCCCAGGCAAAACGCAGCAGTCGCAATAGGGCGATCCAACAGCATCTCCCACCCGATTCGCGTCAGTGCGTCGGAAACCGCGAACGGATCATGCTCCGATTGGTTGCCCTGCGCAAGCTGCCGCCATGTCAATGTCTGACGCGCCTCAGCCGGAAAATCCGGGAATTGCGTCTGCAAACGCCGGTCAATGCCATCCCATACAACGTGCGGCTCGTCGAGGCGGTCCGGATCCAACGACGTTTCCCGATACCGGTCGCCGCTACGCCCGAGGTGCCATAGCTCAACCTCTGCTGCCTTGAAATAAGCCAACACCACGCCGCCCTGACTCGACAGCGCCCAATGCCCGGCCAACACACGATTCCGGGCTGTCCAACCAGAGACGATAGCCCCGCAGGCAAGCAGCAAGATGAGCATCGGTTTCCACGCGGCACGCGCCGGTGCGGCGGGCTGTTGCGAGTCGGAGCCGCGCCGACTCATAAGCCCAATGCCCACCGCAAGCGCGACCGGAACCAGCATCGCGATCGGGCGAACGAGCACGCTCACTCCTAAGACTACGCCGACTGCCGCAGCGCGGGGCAATGTCGGCGCGGCGCGCCACCGTTGCCAGAGAGCCCAGGACGCCAACATCGCCGTGGAAAAGACGGTCGTCGAGAGAAGCCACGTTGTATAGAACAGCCGGTAGGGTGCGATCAGATACAGAACGGCCACGACCAAAGCTCGGCGATCCGTCATGTGAGACCGGGCGATCATAAACACAAGCCAGACGTTGACAATCGAGAGCGCTTGCTGAGCGATGATGAGCGCCGCGGGAGACTTGCCCACAACGGCCATCATGGCGGCGAGCGCGACAGGGTAGCCCGGCGTGCGCCAATAGTCTGGCTCCAGCGGCCGCTCCTGGCTTGTGCTGAACGCGGCATGGTCGAGCAGGTTTCCGGCCAGCGCGTAGTACTCCGTCGCATCGACCGAGCTAAACGCATAGCCATCAACCCCGCCGGCGCGCCAGACCATGACCACCAAGAGCGCACCATGAACCAAGATGGCCAGCGCAATCAAGCCCGCGCCATGTTTTCGAGTGGCCGTGGTTCGTCGCGTCTCGGGCATGGCTCGCAAGCTAGGCCTTGCCCCCGGTCGCGTCAACAAACGCAGGGTGCTGCGGACTATCCAATTGACACGCCGCAACGCCTTTTCTATCGTATCGGCGTCTTTGTTGATTGATTGTTCCTGGACCCAAGCCCGGATAGTTTCTCATGGCGACAGATACATTATTGCATACACCGCTCTACGACACGCATGTACAACAGGGCGGAAAAATCGTGGACTTCGCCGGATGGGAGATGCCGGTTCAGTTCGCCGGGATTCTGGAAGAGCACCATCACACACGAAACGCTTGCAGCGTGTTCGATGTATCGCACATGGGCCGACTGATACTGACCGGCACCGACTGCGAATCACTCCTCGATCGACTTTGCACGAGGAACCTCCAGGATGCAGAGGTGGGGCGTAGTTATTACGGCCACATCTGCCGGGAAGACGGCGGCGTCCTCGACGACGTCATCATCTCTCGTTTTGAGAAGCACTGGGGCATCGTTTGTAATGCATCGAACCGTGAGAAAATCGTCCATTGGATCAACCAGCACACCGAAGGTTGCAACGTCAAGCTGCGCGATGAAACGACCACGACCTGCATGGTGGCGTGCCAAGGTCCAAAGACGCTGGAACTTGTCAGCGAGTTTACGTCCGAAGATTTGACGAAGCTCAAGCGTTACCGCTTTCGGGCTCGACAAATGGGACCGTTTCGGATTACGGTCTACCGGTGCGGTTATACCGGGGAAGATGGCGTCGAGGTCGTTCTGCCGACATCGCTCGTGGGCATGATGGTGCCCAAGCTGTTCGGCACGCCGAAAAAACCGCACCCCATCATCAAGCCGGCCGGCCTTGGCGCGAGAGACACGCTGCGCATCGAGGCGGCCATGCCGCTCTATGGTCACGAGCTGAGCGAGGACTGGGATTCGCTAACTGCGGGGCAGAGCTGGTGTGTTGATCTGACGAAGGATTTCATCGGGGCGGACGCGATGCGCAAACGCTCCGAACAAGGGTTACCAAGAAAAATCGTTGGACTTGAGTTGGAGGGCAGGCGCATCGCCCGGCAGCATGCCGAGGTTTTCGCCGGCGGTTCACCCGTGGGAGAGGTCACCAGCGGTACACTCAGCCCGACGCTGGGAAAGAGCATCGCGATGGCGTTCGTCGCCGGCGCGCACGCGACCGAGGGCACCGAACTCGAGGTGGCCGTGGGCAGCAAACGCCTGCCCGCATCCGTGGTGCCGCTACCGTTCTACAAACGAGCCAAGTAGGCAGACGCTCCGGGGTGCAAGATACATGAGGCGGTTGTACGTGGGGTGGCATGGACAAGCGTCGCGGCGATGGCATTGCGAATACAGAAAGGGCTCCCCAGGGCGACGCTTGCCCGTGTGTTCCCCTGTTTGTCCATGCCACCCGTCTGCCGCCACCCATCTGCCAATTCAGTCTTGAATCCGACGTCCCGGCGGGTTGGCACCGAGGGTAGACCCGGCACCCCGCGCAGGGTAAGATTCCCCGCCCAACGACGCTAAGGATCAACCGATGGAAACGAGGTTTACAATGGAAGTTCCCACAGATCGCAAATACGCCGAGACGCACGAGTGGTTTCTGACCGAGGGCACCGTCGTGACCGTGGGTATCAGCCAGTTCGCGGCCGACGAACTGACGGATATCACCTTCGTGGAGCTTCCGGAGGTTGGAACCGAGGTCTCCCAAGGCGGTAGCCTCGGCGAGGTCGAGTCGGTCAAGGCCACGTCGGAGCTCTACTCCGGCGTGACCGGCGAAGTGATCGAGGTGAATGAGGCGCTCACCGATCACCCCGAATTGGTCAACGATAGCGCTTTTGAAGACGGCTGGATGGTCAAAATCAAGGTGACGTCGGCCCAAGAGCTTGAGTCGCTGATGTCGGCCGAGGAATACAAATCCTTCGTCGCCAACTAGCCGTAGCCCAGGTCAATACAACCACACCTCCACCACCCGTTACGGGGTGATCCGTAACTCCATTTGCTATGGTCGCTTATGCGCATTGTTCACAGTAAGGCTACGCTCCAAATCGCCGTCCGCTAACCAATTCCGAAGGCCTCAGTCACCGATAAACCAGGGATAACGCTTGTTGTTGGGCACGGAGCCTGGCTGCGACTCGCCCGGTGATTGGTACGCCTGATGGGACCCCCATGCACCCTGTTCTCGTACGACATTTGATTCAGCCGTGGCACGAACGGTTACTAGGCAGAAAGACCTTCGCGTGCCTGCGCGAGCTCGACCGACAGCAGTGGTGGGCGCCGTCCGAGCTTCGACGGCTCCAGGACATCAAGCTGCTTGCGTTGCTGCTTCATGCGTACGACCGCACACCCTTTTACCGTGACCGGCTAGACGCCGCTGGGGTTAATCTCCACGGACCGATCCCGGATGTTCGAGCGGTGTTGGCGAAGCTGCCCCTGCTCGACAAGACGCAGATCCGGTCCAATCAGGAACAGATGATCTGGCGCGGCGCGCCCGGCGGACTCTTCCCGTTTAGCACTGGCGGTTCTTCCGGTGAGCCACTGACGTTTTACTTCGATCGCCGCCGCCAGGGCTATGACCAGGCGGCCCGCATGCGTACGCACCAGTGGTTTGGTGCCAAGGTCGGCGAGCGTGAGCTGTACCTCTGGGGCTCGCCAATCGAGATAAACCGTTCCAGCCGAGTCAAGACATTACGCGACCGGATCTTTAACCAGCGACTGCTCAACGCGTTTCACATGTCGGCCACCCGGCTCGATGCGTACCTGAAAGAGTTTGATCGCTTCCGGCCGACGAGTTTGTTCGGCTACCCCAGCAGCATCGTCCGGTTTGTCGAGCACGCGGCATCACGCGGGCACCGGCTCAACACGAAAAACCTGCGGTCCGTGTTCGTGACGGGTGAGGTGTGTTACCCGCACGATCGCGAAACGATCAGCGCGTATTTCGGCGTTCCCGTGGCCAACTGTTACGGCAGCCGCGAGGCTGGCTTCATCGCCCACGAATGCCCGCTCGGCGCGATGCACACGACCGACGAGAATCTCATCGTGGAGGTCATGCAAGACGGCGCACCCGCGCCCGACGGTGAATCCGGTGAGATCGTTGTCACGCACCTCGACGCGTATGCCATGCCGTTCATTCGATACCGCACGGGCGACGTGGGACGGTTGTTGACCGGACGATGCGCCTGTGGACGCGGGCTTGGCCTGATGGATGTTGTGTCGGGTCGATCGACGGATTTCCTATATCTGCCCAGCGGTGAGGTCAAACATGCGTTATCCATCATCTACCCGCTTCGTGAGCTGTCCGGCGTTCGACAGTTTCGCGTGGTGCAGCACGAAGACTACGCGATCACGGTGGACGTCGTTCGTGACGCCGCCGCGGTTTGTGTCACCAAGGAGGCCATCGCCGATCGCGTGCGTCCGGTGGTCGGCGGCGACGCCCCGGTGACGGTACGTCTGGTCGAGGAAATCCCGCCCGCAGATTCCGGCAAACACCAGTACGTCATATCCCACGCCAAGGAAAGCGGCGTGCCAGTCGATAACGAGGCACCCCGGCATGACTAGTCTTGGTACAACGGGCACCGAGTTGGCGGGGGCTGTGGGGCGGAGCACGACCAGACCCGTCCAGATCGCACAGTCGATTCCAGATGCCAAGAAGTGTCAGATAGTGGCACTTTCTGGGCCGGTGAAATCGGCGTGGGATCGATACATCAACGATCACGCCGAGGGAACGCTCTTTCACGGTAGCGCCTGGCACGACGCCGTATCGCGGGCTTTTCCGCACACACCATATTATCTTGTCGCCCATCGCGGCAGCAACACGGTCGGGGCGCTGCCCATGTTTCTCGTGAGGAGCCGCTTGGCCGGGCGGATGCTGGTGAGCGTGCCCTACGGCGTGGGTGGCGGCGTGATCGCCAACGACGACCGTGCGGCCACTGCACTGGTTACGCGCGCGAAAGAAATCGCAGACGAACAGCGCTGTACGCTGTTGGATTTACGAAGCGCCCGTGCGGTCATGCCGGATCAGCCGGTGATCGATCAGTACGTCACGTTTGATCGAGAATTACCCGGCCGCGCAGCGGATGTGTTGGCGTGGTTGCCGCGAAAGGCCCGCGCGGCGGCGCGCAACGCACGGACGAAATACGGGCTCACCGTGGACTGGAACCAAGGCAATCTGAGGGAAGTCTGGCGGCTCTATACGATCAGCATGCGCCGACTCGGCTCGCTATCGTACCCTTTTGCGTTCTTTGAAGAACTGGTTAACGCGATGGGGAAGTCCGCATGGATTTCCACGGTGTCGCAGCATGGCAAGCCGGTCGCGGGGCTGATGTCCTTTGTCTATCGCGACCGCGTGATGCCCTACTTCTTTGGCTCTACGGACGCTGCCAAGCGCTGCAGCGCGGCCAACTTCGCCTACCTGACGCTCATGGAACGAGCCGTTGATACCGGCATATGCGTTTTCGACTTCGGTCGATCGCGCCAAGACAATAAGGGCAGCTACAACTTCAAGCGTCTGCACGGTTTTACGCCGAAACCACTGGAATATCAGAGCTATGTGCCCGACGGTATTGCCAAGCCGAACCTCTCGCCATCGAACCCGAACTATCGTTTGGCCAGGCGCGTGTGGCCGCACCTGCCGCTTTTCTTGACGCAATCGCTCGGTGCTGCCGTAGCGAAACATATACCGGGGTAGTTCAATGAAGGTTCTGTATCTGGCTCATCGCATGCCGTACCCGCCGAACAAAGGCGACAAGCTACGCGCGCTTCGGCAGATCAAACGGCTGTCGAGAAACCACGGCGTCACCGTCGCGTGTTTCGTGGATGATCCCGACGATATGCGCTATATGAACGACCTCGTGCAACACTGCACCAAGGTCGTGGCGATTCCGCTCCGGCGTCACTTGGCAACCGCACGCGGCTTGGTCGGGCTCGCCTGCGGCTCCACGATGACCGAATCCTTCTACCGCTCCCGAACCATGCGTACCGCGATCAGCAAACTCTGCACGGAGACGAAGTTCGATATCGTCGTGGCGTTTTCTTCAAGCATGGCGCGGTACGCGCTGAACGTGCCGGCCAACCGTCGTGTGCTCGACCTGTGCGATTTGGACAGCGCCAAGTGGTCAGAGTACGCCGGTTTCACGCATGGTCCGAAGCGGTGGCTGTATCAGACCGAGGCGAAGCTACTCGGCGCTAAGGAGCGGGCGTGGCTACAGGCGTTTGACGCCTCGATTCTGATTTCCTCAGCCGAGGCGGCCGAGCTTGACGATCAGAGCCGCACGAAGCTGCACTACATCACCAACGGAGTCGAGATGCCCGTCCGCGGACTCCGCGATCCGCAGGATGACAACGGGAGCTGCGCCAGACCACCGACCATAGGCTTCGTGGGCGTGATGGACTATTTCCCGAACATCGACGCGGTCTGTTGGTTTGCACAATCAGTGTGGCCGACAGTTCGTAAGGCGCTGCCGGAGGCATCGTTTCGCATTGTTGGCCGTGCGCCAACGTCGCGCGTGAGAAAGCTCGCGCAAATCCCCGGCGTGGTCGTTACGGGCGAGGTCGCCAACGTGTCGGATGAGCTGGTCAACCTGGACATCAGTGTGGCCCCGCTACGCATTGCCCGTGGGTTACAAAACAAGGTGCTCGAAGCGATGGCTGGCGGTCTCGCGGTCGTGCTCACGTCGAAGGCGGCCGAGGGAATCGACGCCGTTCACGGGCGTGAGTTCTTGGTCGCGGATCAGGCGGAAGCCTTCGCCGACGCCGTGATCGATCTGGCCGGCATGCCGACGCGCCGTGCGGAGATCGCCGCGACGGGACGACGGTTTGTGGCCAAGAGCCACCGCTGGAGCGACGCACTGGACGCGTTTGAGCTGGTCGTGACGGGGGCTTCTCGCCCGACCACACGATGTACCAAGGAGCTCGTTCCGACCGAGTCAATGCCCATCCAGCCGCCGACGGAACCGCTGCGAACGAGGCGGTAGCCGATAGCGGCTTTGCGTTTCGCGCGGGCCGGGCGTAGACTGACCGGGCTATGGTAAGCGCATTCCTCTATTCGCTCGCGGCTGGCGTGCTCGGTGTCGTCGCGACTGGAAAGCCCGGTGACATCGCCTGGAAATTCCTGCGCCTCGTCGGCATTTTAGCGTTGGTGATCGCCTGCGGCGCGTATGTGTGGCCCATCGTGGCCGAGGAAGCAGAGGCCCGCCCATCCGGTATCTGGTCCCTATCTCTTAGCATCGCCTTGGTCTGCTCGGCCGTCGCGCTTGTTCTCGTTGCTCCGCTTGCCGAACGCCTGCCGAGTGCGTTTCGCATGATTGGGTTGGTTGGCGCGGTATCCGGTCTCGCGTCCGCCTGCCTAGTACCGTCGGTGCTTTCGGGTTCCGGCCCACCGCTTCGGATGGTGGTGGTCGTGGTTTCTCAGATGTTGGGGGCGCTGCTACTCGGTGGTATTACGGTCGCCTGGCTGCTCGGGCACGCGTATCTAACAGCCACCAAGATGACGATCGCCCCGTTGCGGCATTTCAGCCGAGTGCTGCTCTTGGCTGTGGGCCTGCGTGTGGTCTTTGTGATGGTGAGCCTGCTGCTGGCGTGGTCGTTGGGCGGCGAAGACGTTGTCGGTCGGCTCGGAGACGCGTGGCTGATTGTGTCACTGCGTGTCGGGCTGGGGCTTGTCGGTGTGGGCGTCTTTGCGTATATGGTCTCTGATTGCGTGAGGCTTCGAGCCACGCAGTCTGCGACTGGGATTCTCTATTTCGGATCGCTGTTTGCTTATATCGGTGAATTGGCGCACCAGTATATGATCGTTCACTATGGCTGGGCCATCTAGCCCGCGAGGAAGCCGTACCATGCAGATTCGTTTTCATTGCCCGACCGACACCTGCGTCGCGATCATCGAGTATGAGCCGCTTGAAGGAAGCGGCCCGACGATGGAATGCCCGCGCTGCCACGAGACCCATCCGATCAGCGTGTCCGATTCCATCCGCGAGCGCGGCATCGTGGACACCTGCGCGGTGTGTGGGTGTAAGGAGTTTTTCATCCGAAAGGATTTCCCGCAGGTGCTCGGGATGGGGATCGTCGTCGTGTTTGGGCTGGCGGCGCTCTATTTTTTAACGGTGTCGGTGCTGATGGCTTGGATCATTCTGGCGAGCGCGGTCTTCATTGATGTGGTCATCTATTTTCTGACGGGACTCGTCACGACATGCTACAACTGCCGGGCCGACTACAGAAAATACACCCGCGACCCGGATCACGCCGGTTTTGATCTGGCGACATCGGAGAAGTATTAGCATCTTCTCGGCTGTGCCACATAATATTACAACTGCGACACGCTCTGCACGAGCTATGGATCGCTGCAAACGCCATGTTTCCGCCCCAATCGGCCCTTCGGGCAACGTATGACACAGTTGTTACGATGGCCGCGCTGCCATCAGGCAATGATTCGGGTAGGTATGCGACTTTGGAGCGTGTACACAAGACCCGGGCCGGGCCCTTGTGGGGTGGTTTGGGAAGACAAACTTTTTGGAGAGATTTCTATGAAGCGTTTTGCACTTACCGTTGTCATCGCCCTCGGTGCCATCGCCACGACCGGGGCTGTTCTCAATGCGGCCGGTGACGGCAAGGTTACGGCTGCCATGGCGCTCTGCCCCATCATGGGAGAGCCGGTCGACTTTTTCATTAGTGCCGATACCGACAAAGGTCCGGTGTACATGTGCTGCAAGGGGTGCATCAAGAAGTACAACAGCAACCCGGCCAAGTACGCCAAGGAGACGGCCGCCCAGCGCGCCGTACTCGCGAAGCTCCCGAAGATTCAGGTCAAGTGCCCCGTTTCGGGTGGTCCGGTCGATCTGGAGGAGCCGGGTGGTACGCTCATGCACAACGGCGAGAAGGTCAGCTTCTGCTGCGGCGGTTGTGCCAAGAAGTTTGAACAGAGCCCCAAGAGCTTCACGGCGAAGTTGGCCGCGAGCTACACATACCAGACGATGTGTCCTGTGATGGGCAAGGAAATCGATCCGAACGTCTACACGACACTCGCTAATGACGAGAACATCTACGTCTGCTGCAAGGGTTGTATCAAGAAGCTCCGCGCCAACCCCGACAAGTATGACGACGCCCTCATCGCCCAGGGGATCAACGTCGACTGGAAAAAAGAAAAGTAAGTCGACGGTGTGCCATACGCCTGTCAGGCGTATCGTGAAGTCAACAGGAAATCGAAACCCGCCTCACGAACAGTGGGGCGGGTTTTTAACGTCTAGCGGGTGTCTTGTGCCTTTCGGTTGCCCTAGTCGGGCGGTTTAGTAGAATGCCTCGGCGTCGCGGCGCGCGTTCCCGCGACTACAACAAGGTGCCATCAGATCCTGCCGATAATGTTTGCGTCGCCGTTAAGGAGTCCAGACCCATGCGTTCGCTTCGTATGTTTTCATTGGTGCTGTTCGGTTCGCTCCTCTCCGTCTCCTGTAACACCGGTATCCTTCCGCTGCCCGATGTGTCTACGGATGACGGACCGATCGCGGCTAACATATCGGCCGCGCTGGGTGAGCCGCTGCCCGATGCCACACCAGAGCAGTTGGCGACGTTCGAGCGTGGTCGTGAGGTGATGCTCAAGCGGTTCGATTTGGCCTCTGGGCTTGGTCCTGCATTTAACGTGACGTTCTGCGGTGCCTGCCACGAACGGCCGGTCTTCGGCGGCAGCGCCGGGTTGTATCGCAATTTCTTCCTATCGGGTCGGCTGACGGTTGACGGTGCTTTCTTGCCGGGTGATTCCGCAGGTGAGGCCGGTGGCGTGCTTCGCGTCTATAACTACAACTACGAGGATGGCGAGCCGGCCCGGCCCCTCGTTCCCGACGACACGACGATCATGGCCCAGCGAAACCCGATCCCGATGTTTGGGGTTGGTTTGATCGCAGAGCTTGATGACGAGACGATTCTCGCGAACGTCGATCCGGGCGACGCTGACGGTGACGGCGTTAGTGGTGTGGCCAACTTCGATCGTGGCTTCGTTGGGCGTTTCGGACGCAAGTCGCAGACGGTTTCCATCGAGGGGTTTATTCGGGGGCCGCTGTTCAACCACCTCGGTGTGACCACCGATCCGCTGAGCGATGACGCGCGCACGAACCTTCCCGTTGACAGTTCCAGCGCGAGGGTGCGCAGCGCGATCGGCAATGCGCCGGCGAAGGGATCAATCGCGTTTCAAGTATCCGCGCCCGACGGTCCCAGTTTTGATGACGACATCGCGCCCGATCCGGAGCTCTCGCCCGAGGAGCTTTTCGATCTTATTAGTTTCACCATGTTGCTTGCGGCCCCAGAGTTTGAGCCGCAGACTGAGGAGAGTAATGCTGGGCGGTTGTTGTTCCGCCAGGTGGGGTGTTCGGCGTGCCATGTGCCCCGTCTCGAAGGCCCTCGTGGGCCGTTACCCCTCTATTCCGATCTCTTGCTTCACGACATGGGTGAAGCGCTCGCCGACGGCTTGGTGCAGGGCTTGGCTACCGGGTCTGAGTTTCGCACGCAGCCGCTGTGGGGATTGTCCGCCGTTGGCCCCTACCTGCACGACGGACGTGCGGAGACCGTGGCCGATGCCATTCTCGCCCACGGCGGAGAAGGGCAGCGATCGCGCGACGCCTACGCTGCCTTGGATGACGCTGAGCAGAGCAGTGTGGTGGAGTTCTTGATGACGCTTGGCGGGCGGTCGCAGTTTACGACAGGCTTGGTCCCACCGAACACACCGATCCCGGCCACCGGTGCCTATGGCGGTCCTCAACGCGATCTAACCGAAGCCGAGTCGGAGCGTTTTCTTCGTGGTCGTGAGTTGTTCGATCGTGACTTTGGGTTTGCCACGGGCATCGGTTCGCCCCGATATAACGGTGATTCGTGCCGTGCTTGTCATTTTGATCCGGTGATCGGCGGTTCCGGACCGCGCGATGTCAACGTTATGCGTCACGGCATTATTAACGACGCCGGTGCGTTTGTTCCGCCGGCCGTTGGAACGATTCTACATAAACAGACGATCGACCTTGCGCAGGCTGTGTTCCCGCAAGACGGCACGCTGGTGTATGAGCATCGCCAAACGCCCACCCTGCTTGGGTTGGGCCTGATCGAGTCGATTGCGGATGAAACCCTGTCGGCGCTGGCCGACCCGGACGACAGCCGTGACGGTGACGGCATTACCGGTCGTCTTGCAATGACGGATGGCGGTCGCGTCGGGCGGTTTGGCTGGAAGGCGCAGGTGCCGTCGGTGGCCGAGTTCGTTCGGGATGCGATGGAGGCCGAAATCGGAATCACGATAGCGCCGCAGGACGGTTTGACCTTTGGTGTGATTGATGACAACGATGATCTTGAAGATCCGGAGTTTTCCGTGGAGCAGGCGGAAGACCTGGCGTTTTTTATCAGCACGCTGGCAAGCCCGCCCCGGCAACCGGCTCTTGATGAAGCTGCAGCGTTAGCTGGCGAAGCCCTGTTCGAGACGGTCGGCTGCACGAAGTGCCACATCCCGGCATTAGAAGGCTCGGCCGGACCCGTGCCGCTCTATTCTGATCTGCTGCTGCATGAAATCTTGCCGGTCGGGGCACTGGGGATTGAAGATGGATCAGCCTCGGTGCGGGAGTTCCGAACGGCACCGCTCTGGGGGTTGAGCCTGACGGCACCCTACTTCCACAGTGGAGAGGCCGACACCGTTGATGAAGCCATCCGCCTTCACGATGGTGAGGCGGCCAGCATTCGCGAAGCGTATGAGGCGCTCGATGAAGCCTCGCGCGCTGAACTCTTGGCGTTCTTAAACACGCTCTAGCGTCCGTCGGCGGACTAGCGGCGTTATTGTCTGTAAAGGAAACGGATATGTTTCACCCCGCAACGCAGTCATTGAGATCCCAGGTGCGTCTCGGATTCTGGTTAGCCCCCTGCGCGCTGGCCTTGTTCGTGGGCTGCACGCAGCTTGGCAACCCGGAGGATCCGGGTTCAGGCGGCGAGGATCCTGCGAGCGCCGTGCCGTTCACGGATCCGCTTTCCATGCCTGCGACCCCCACACTCTCCACGGCCGACTTCAACAGCGCGGAGACTTGTGCCGGGTGCCACCCGAATCATTACGAACAGTGGAGTACGTCCATGCATGCCTATGCCGTGGTGGATCCCATCTGGCGTGCGCTCGTCAACATTAGACAAGAGGAATTCAATGGTGAGCGCGATCGGTTTTGTACGCAGTGCCACAGTGCGATCGGAACGCGAGCCGGCGACTTTGACCCGAACTTCTCTTTTGATGATATCGCTCCGATCACCCTGGAGGGCGTGACCTGCGAGGCGTGCCACAAGGTTCAGAGCCTGGCGCGAACGTACAACAGTGGCCACGTTCTCGACCCCAGCGGACCAATCCGAGGACCGATCCGAGACCCGGCACCAGGTGCGACCCACGAGTCGGAATACTCACCCTTGCATGACACGTCAGATTTCTGCGGCGGCTGCCACGATGTCTTGGAGCAGCACGGTCTCAATCTCGAACGACCGTATGAGGAATGGCTGACATCGCCGGCTGCTGAGGCAGGTCGTAACTGCCAAAGCTGCCACATGCCGATCTACACGGGTGTGGCCGCTGCCGTGCCCGGCGTGCCGGAGCGAGACGACCTTCACCTCCACCGGTTCATTGGCGTAGATATGCCCCTTAGCGACGACTTTATTGTTGATGATGAAACGCGTGCATTGCTCCGCGAAGAGATCACGACGCTGCTGCGTAGCGCCGGCTCGATCGAGATTGATACGGCGGATTCGGTCTTGGCCGGCGAGCAGCTTGATGTGTTCGTTACCGTTCGCAATTTGATTGACGCCCACAACCTACCCACCGGTGCCACGTTCAACAGGCAGCTATGGGTTTCATTGATTGCGACGGATGCGGACGGCAACGTGCTCTACGAAACCGGCCACCTGGATGACGTGGGTGATTTGCGCGATCACTTCAGTACGTTGGATCCTTATGGTGATAGCGATCTCATTCGGTTTGACTCAGGGTTTGTGGATGCGGAGGGCAATCCGACGGTGTTCCCGTGGAAAGCTGCCGAGCATATTTCCAATTCGCTATCGCCGCTCTACGCGCGGACGTTCACGCTGTTCATCCCGACGTCGGCCGACACGCGAGGGCCCATCAGTATTGAGGCGCGGCTTCGTTTCCGCACGTTCCCGCCGTTTCTGCTTAGAGCGTTGGGCGTGGGTGAGTTTGTCGAAAAACTCGTGATTACAGATATCGATGAGACGTCTGGAACGGTGACGGTCCGCTGACGACGCGATTCCTTGGTAACATCACTACGGTCGGGCGGCTGTCTTGCTTGGTTTTTGTGGTGTTGGAGGTGTGGTGTTCGTAGTCACGGGCTTGTTACAGTTCGCCAATCGGTATTGCTTATGGTAGCCCTCGCGGTTGGAGAACTGCACTTCGTACCGTGCCCGGTGTTCGGTGCTTCCGGGTGTGTCGCCTGAGCGTAGAACACAGTATGCCTGATCGTTATGACAGTTCGTGCAAACCTCCGCTGATAGCTTGGCCTGGCCGGCAGCCCACAGCTCGCTCGGATCGTAACGTCGGTCATTTTCCGAGATATCTGACATGATCTTTATGAACTCACCACCGGGACCGTGGCATGCTTCGCATCCGACACCCTCACGATGGCTGGCCGCCCGTAATGCACGTTCGTCGGACGGGTTCGCCACGGCGTAGCCGCCCGGTTTTCCGTAGCCGACCGAATGGCAGATGAGGCAGCGTTCGTCCGTCCGGTAGTCCTTAGACAAATCGAGACCCGCAAAACGCTTGGCTTCCTGCTTCGTGCCGGGTTTGAGGGATTCCCAAGCGTGTTTCTTGGCCGATTTTTTCCACGATCGATATTGGGATGAGTGACACATGCGACACCGTTTGGTGCCGACATACTCAGCTTCGACGTGTGGCGATCGATGACCGGCTTGTGTCACCGTATGGTCTTGCGATGGTGACAGTACATCGGTCGCACCAGCTTGGGCAACCGCATTTGAAAGGCCGTTTGTGCGGGCGATCAGAACCACCACGCCGAGTGGCACGGCGATCGAGAAGACTAACCGGTAAAGATTCAAACCTTCAACTCCATCGCTTCCGGAACCAAACCACATGCGCCCCTGGGAGCACCGCGTTCGTATGGTCCGGACTCGCACTCGTTTGTGTGGTGGGGGTGCTGCCGAGTGACGCGTGTTGCGACTCAGTCCCCCTCCCCCGACATCTGCGAGAATAGTAAGATGCGATCGACGCCGTTTCCAGCGGCGGCACCCGGTAGTCCTTAGGTGTCGCCGTTCACGCCATCATCGCGATAGTTTTCGGACGTGCCGCTAGCGAGGCGTTGGTGCGTTGGGCTTGGACGCAACTCGCACGGGTCGCGTGTGACGCGATCAAACGTACACGGTTCCCGATCCACGGCCGACACAACGGGTCAAGCCGTGGACCGGAAACCATCATTGGTATCTTGGCCTATGGCTCGCATCGGGCGCAGGCGTCCGCGCAGAACCCTTCAACGCAGAAGCCGCCGCCGCACACACTGTCGGTGGCACAAGCTGTCGTACCGCACGTTACGGAGGACGGGCAGGTACAAGGCCCGACAGTGAAAATGGTGCCGTCGTAAGGTGTCCCCAAGAACGCCCCTACGTTGGCGCTGATATCCCTAAAGTCGATAGCGTTGTTCGGGAAGACCACATTCGGCTGGAACTGCGTCTTCGCTTTCTCGAGCGAACCCGGATCACCAAGGAATTTGATGACGATCTGGTTGATGTCCACGAAGCTCGGCTCGACATCCCCTGGGTTGGCCCAGAACGGCTCGATGATGTCGCCGTATCTTCCGGTATTGATCGTCAACGGTAACGAGAAACAGCTCGGGTCATTTAGGTCACTACAACAATCGTCAAAAATCCGAACCGCATATTCCGCCCCCGGCATGATCTCGCCGCCAAACACCTGGAGCAGATCAATCGTGGACCAATCGGCGAAATGCGGTGTACACGAAAGTCCTGCAGCCACAAAAGTACGGTCCGGGTTGGCGTTGTCGGGGTCCGGGTAGTCGCTTGGTGCGCCAACCCAGCGGATTTCCCCATTGAACGCCGGGAAGAGCGGGAGATCAACAAGTTCAACCTGGATGGCTTGGTTCGACCCTACGCCAGTCGGCGGGAGCACTGTAAACGGAATGTACCGGTTTTGTAGAACGCCGGCCGCGTCTGCGACTGCGCCTGAGATGCTCGTGCATTCGCAGGAATCAGGGTATCCGTTGCCATTGGCATCTGGGTTACCGTCCAGGATTTCATCGGTGATGAGCTCGAACGCCATGTCCGGCGTTGCGCATGTTGCCGTTGTTGCCCCCCACGGCCCGTAGAGCCAGTCCGCACCGGACAGGGACACGGTTGATGTGAACGCGGAGGAAAGCCCAAACGCCGCGCCAGATGCCGGAGCCGTATGCCAGCCCCAGTAAGTCACGTCCACGGTTCGACCGGTGGCAACTTCAGTACAGACGCCGCCCACATCGTCGAACCGCGTTCCGATCACACCTTGAACGTCCAACGCGTAGTCCACGCAGCGTTCCTCAAAGAAGCCGTCCACTGCAGCCGGCACAGCCCCACTTCGCGAATCCGGCGTTGCTTGGACGAGGCAACAACTGGCGAGGTCCGCGCGGTATTCCAGGATAGGCTTACTGTCGCAGGGCTCGATGATCGTAGACGTTGTCGAGACGATGCTCTGGTCGCAGTAGTACAGGCCGAGTGGCGGCACCGGGTCCACCAAATCGGTACTGATCGGCTCGTGGAAGCTGAGGAACCAGCCATCCGGGGTTGAATCAATCGGAGGGAGACCGGCGTCAGCCCGAACCAACCAGTTGCCACTGAGCCCGACGGCGGCCAGCGTGGCGGGAGGTAGCTCGTTGTTAATCAGCGTGACGAAGTCGCCGGTTCCTGAGGCACCGCCGGCGATCCAACTGCGTCCCGCGTCCGAGCTTTGATCGACCGACGCGGGGAACTCAAGGTTAGCATGGGCCATAAAAGCGCCCACAAAGAAACTGTCCCCAACTGCACCCACGTTCGTGTCGGCGATGTCAATTAGGTTGAGTATGTCCGTGTCCGCGTTGGCAACGGTCGCAGGTTGCGTGGTCAGCAAGACCGCGTCAGTCGGATCGCCATCGTTGTTCGGATCATCGTAAATAACGATTGTCGCGGCCGTACCGTTCGCGACGGTGTCCCAGGCGACGCTGACCGTAGTAATCGTCTCCAGCCCAGGGAGCACGTTGAACTGGTTGATCCATACGATATCGCCGCCACCGGTGAATCCAATCCCGTTTTCACTGGTTCCGTCGTCGATCACATACTCATCGAGTGTCGGACCCAACTCGCTGCCCCACCATTTGACCGAGCGCACCGCGCGACCATCAGAAGTGAAGTCATCGGCGGTGACGGTATTGGGTACCATGTCCGTCAAGTCGATGTTCGAGGCAATGCTCTCGCCGGTGCCATCGGGTACCTGACTGAACTTGACATCTTCAACGCACGGACTGGGGATGTCGCCGCAGGAATGCCCCGGTCGAAACTTGCCGCCCAGCGCGGCGCAGTCAGTGGCCGTCGTGTCGGTACAGACGCCGCCATCCTGGCAACACGCGTCGAAACCAAGAAGCGTAATCGCATCGTCGATCTGAATACGTCGCTGTGGTACGGGCTGACCGCATCCACCATTGACGGGTTGTCCGGACTGATCCAGCGCGTTGAAAATGTCTGTCACGCTGGCACCAGGATCTGCCTGTCTGAGAATCGCGAACGCACCGGCCACATGCGGTGCCGCCATTGATGTTCCAGAAAAACTGGCGTACGACGTCGGGCTAGCGGCGACCGAGGAAAGAACACCCACGCCTGGGGCAAAAATATCCATCAGCGTGGGGTGCCAGTCGTTGCTGCTGTATTCGTTGTCTGCGTCAGTCGTACCCCCGACCGCGATCGCCGATGATATACAGGCCGGCGCACCGATACCCGTGCATGAGGCCCCGTTGCCGGATGCGATGACCGTGGCGATACCCGCAGCGCGAAGCACGTCGATACTGGCTTTTTGGGCGGCATTCGACGCGTCACACGCGGCTTGGTCGCTGAAGTTACCACCACCCAAACTCAGGTTGATGGATGCGAAATTGCGAGTCAGTCGGAGGCTGAAGATGTAATCCATCGCAGCGATCTGGTCCGAGGTCGGGGCCAGTAGACAGTCGGCACCGCCGCAAGCACCAGCAAACAGCGAGAACACCTTGATGACCATAAGGTCGGCACCGCGTGCGACACCCGCAGCCGGATTGCCGGGGCCATTGCCAGCCGCGATTCCGGATACGTGCGTGCCGTGATCGTAGCCCACCCATGTGTTCGGGTAGGGTTCCGCCGCGCCAGGGGTCAGGTCAACTTCACCGCCATTGGGGCAGTCGCCGCCGCCGCCGGCTCCGTTGGAGCCGCGAGCGAAGCAAGCCTGCTCGATCGTCTTAGTGCTAAAAAACTCATGACCGGAAAGAACACCGGTATCGAGAATGGCGACGGTCCAACCGGTGCCATCCAAACCACCTGCCCAAGCGGCAGACGCGCCGGTGATATTGACCGTATTGTTGAGGCTCGGTCTTGCGAGCCGGTCTTCTTCAATGCCGATGACGCCGGGAGATGCTTCGAGACGATTCAAAGCGTCTTCAGAGACCCGCATGGCCACAAACGGAATCGAGCCGTAAGTATGGCCGACGGTGTGGGCCACGCCGGCGAGGTTGGCGAGTTCCCTGCGAACACCGGTGTCAATAGCGTCGGCAAGTTGTGCGTCCGCTTGCAGAGCGAGCTGCGGTGCGTGAGCCGACACGCACGCTGTCGTCAGCGCGTCGATGCGATCGACGGCTACATGGACAATGACATCAACGTTGCCTTTCTGTCGAGCTACCGTTTTGAGTGACGCGAATGTTTCTGTACGCGTTGCCAGGGCGAAAGCTTCTGCCCCAGAGGGCGGGACTTCAGAGCCTACAGCGGCCGTCTTGCCCACGGGGATTCGAGATGACAACTCGACCGGCGCAGACCAAACGCTAGCGCTGACGACGGTAAGCACGGAAAACCCTAGACCTATTGCTCGCTTGGACATGACACTTCTCTCCCCTAATAGGAACCGGTGCGTCGGTGAATGCGACAACTGGCAGGATCGCGAGCCGAGCGCGGCGGATTACCCTATGAATCCCACCACTTAGAATCAAAAATACACAGTCACCTTGTACCGTTTTCGTGTGAAAAGGTCAAGACAATTATCGATAGTTCCGGGGTTATCGGGCGGTATTGATGCGCTGCAACACCATAATGAGCACATGACGCAGGGGGCAGCAACTCAAGAATCCAACGGCTTGCGGCAGGTGATGTAGGTCCAGTTGGCAAGAAAGTCGGGTTGATGGTTGAACAGCGCTGCCAAGGAATCGCGCAGTAGCTCTTGTCGCAACGTAACCGCCTCGTCGCTTGGTTCCGTCTTATCGATGCGCTGGCAGCCACCGGCCCAACCCAGTACGCCCTCATGGTATGCACTAAGAAAATCAGTCCAATCCGCGACCAACGCGCCGATGGAATGTTCGTACACGTTGACCACATCGAAGCCCGCCTCGCGAAACGTATCGACGTAGTAGCTGAGCGGTCTGACCGGGAGAAAGTACTTCGCGCGCAGCTTGTCGTAGGCGGTCATGCGCTTCGCATCGTCGAGCGACGCTCTAAACGACTCATACTTGTCATTGTTTCGGACGAGATCTATTGCGAGTGGTTGTAACTGATCCACCGTCTCGTCAATGATCCAAGTTCCTTCGGCCGCGTTGGGGTTGTTGATATTGCCCGATTGTATCAGCGCCGTCGCGCCGGGCTTCAACACGCGACCCCAAGCCCGAAGCGTATCGAGCAGGTCATAGTACAAGTGGATCGCATTGGTCGAACACAACGCGGCCGCACCTTCTTTGAGAAGTGGTGCCGGCAAGACTTCGTCCAGCATCTGCAAGCGTTTTTCTTCCTTAAGGTATTGAATCCACCGAAAAGCCGTACGCTCGTCTGCTCCGAGTTTATCCAGTGCAAGGCGCAGAAACTTGGGTGAGGCGTCAACCAGAACAAACCCCACTTGTTGCGAAGGGTTCCTCTTGAGGAATTGCTCGACAAGAATGCCCGTGCCGGCCGAGTAGTCGATGACGATGTCGCCATCGGTCACGACCGATCGCAGCTCGTCCAGCGTGGGTTCTAGATTGCGGTACCAGCCGTGGTTTTCGACGGCATCGTACTTGCGCGCGAGTTCCTCAACGGGGCAGGTCGCCCACGGATCATCTGCTGGGATTCGGACGAACGCTTTGGGCCACTTCATGGTAGTTCGGTTTCGATCCCCCTCGTGAGTCGATCCCCTCGGCGCGCGGCGCTCAAGCAAGAACATCCGCGCCCTCGGCACGCTGGCATTATAGCGGATGACGGCCATGCAATTCAATGGAGGTGGTGCAGGTCACGCAGCAGCACGAACCCGGCGATTTCGTCCCGCTACCGGACCGGATTATCGGCGGGGCACGGGAGGCGTTGGCCGTTATGATGGATAGTACGCCTGCCGTGCGGCGCTCCGTAGTTGTGGGAGTCGTTGGCTTGGAGACGCGCCCAGGTCAACCCTGACTTATTATTTCGACGGTCATTCCGCGATGATGGCGCCGTTATTGATCACGATTCTCGGCTGGCGTACGTCCGATACGTTCAGGAGTGGATCAGCCTCTAGTACCGCAATATCCGGGTAGTATCCCGTCTAAATCTGGCTGAGTGGTTTGCCTTCGCCGAGCACCTCGGCCGCTACGATCGTGGACGATTGGATCGCCTGTGTCGGCGTCATGCCGTAGTCCACCATCAGCTCCAGTTCGCGTGCATTGTCGCTTCATCGACGATGGCGTCCAGTTCTGCAAGCCACGGTTCACCAAGAGCATCAAGCACGCGACCACCGGTAAGAAGCAACGTGGATTGAGATTCGCCAGGCGAACCGGCACCAAACAGCGAGGTCATCGTAGCTAGGGATAGCGTAGTCATGTTTGATCACCCCCGGGTTTGGTTGATGCTGCGTAACGGTGTAGTGCGACTGCTACAGATTTTTCAGCCGGCTTTCGATATCCAACGCCGGACGAAACTCAAATGTCTTACCGATCTTCTCGCGAATCAAGAGACCCTTCTCCCAAAAATCAAGCAGATCCGTTCGTGCGGTCTGATAGACCACGCCGTAAGTGGTTCGGTGGTGCCGAATGGTAAATCGGGTTCCAGGTCGGCGCCGGGCTCGGTAGATCACCTGGCACTGTCTTTCGTTGAATTGTGCTTACAGCTCCGGGCGCAGTCTGTCCTCGCGCTGCTCGTCACTCTTTCGTGAAAGGTAAGCGTAAAGCTTGTCTGTTGCCTGTTTGATAACGTCCAGTTGGTGGAGAATAAAGTAAACGAGATCGTCCGCGTCGGTTTCGGTGTGGAGAAAGGCGCGTCCGTACTTCGCCGGCGCTTTTTGCAATATCTCGGAGATCGAAAAGTATTGGCATAGCCAATAATCGTGCCGCAACATGGACCAATAGAACAACCCAACCCAGCGTATGTGTCACCGATTGCCCGTTCTTGGCATACCCAAACCGCGTGGCCGTGTATTTCGTACTCTTATTCGGAGGCTGTCCCTGTTATTGCAGACGAGTTGCTTCGACAACAATGCCGCCAACCCGACATAAAGGCTACCAGTTGAAGCACCACGTACAGATATTGGCTCCCTGTGTTAGACGCATTAGCCATGCTCGCCTGACCTGTTGAGATGAAGAGTGGGTCGGAGGGCTGCCTTGGCTATCAGAAACGCACCATCAATCGCACCGATCCCAATGATCAACAAGGAGAGTCGAGCGAATGTAATCGGACCGGGGTCCACGAGATTGATGACACCCGGAATGATCCAATCATAGACGATCCACGCGGCGCTCGCACAGGCTCCGGCAAGAACCGCCACCTGAAGCCAGCGCGCAAGCGGCGGCACAAACGAACAGCCACAATCGGAACATTGACGAGCCATTCTGCCTGTCACTTGGAAACGAAATACGTTACCCTCCCTAGCTGTGGCCCTGGTATCCGTACCAGAGCAACTGGGGCAGACTACGGATCCTTTGTTCATTCCTTGACTCCTTGCGCTGGTGTTTCTACGTGTTATGCTCGATGAAAATATTATGTCGCATACGTAGGCTCATCGTACTTTCTCATAAACCATAACTGAAACAAGTGGGGCACGCTCGGTAAAAGACTCCTCCCAGCCAATCATGTATCCCCGCCTTCTTTGCGTAAGGCTTGGCCACATTGCCAATCATCACGCCTGTAGTGATCGCCCATGCCCATGGAGCGGCGCACCCCCTAAACCGCACAAGTCCTTTAATCGCGCGACGTGGCCACATTGGTTTCGAGAATCGACCGAACGCGTCCCTCCCGTTCTGTGGCCAGAGGTTTGCCAGTTTCTTGAGTACACCGCTCGGTGGAACCGGACCGAGACCGTTGGGGTCCACAAGCACAGTCGATCTATTCCCAACATACGCATACACATTC
>JAJRSR010000048.1 GCA_024278695.1 Planctomycetota bacterium
GGTAAGGTTCAATACATCCATGCCACACGAACCAACCTCGGTCCGATTCGCGGCGATGTGAACGCGGCTTGGGACTTGGCCGCTCATGACCTGAGCATCTTTGACTACTGGCTCGACGCCGCACCAACGGCCGTCAACGCACACGGCAAGTGTTTTCTAGGTGGTCTCCAGGAGGATGTGGTCGTTTCAGCCTACCGCTACCCGAACGATGTGCTGGGATTCATGCATGTGAGTTGGTTGAACCCCAAAAAGGTTCGCGAGATCACCGTCGTCGGCGATCGAAAGATGATCGTCTGGAATGACATCGATCTGCTTGAGCCGGTCCGCGTGTATGACAAATCCGCATCGACGGAGCCGAATCCGCCCTACGCTGATTCGTTTGGGGCGCAGCGCTCGATCATTCGCGACGGTGACGTACTCATCCCAAAAGTCAGCGGTCCCGAGCCGCTTCGCGCGGAGTGCGCTCATTTTATCGACTGTATTCGCACGCAGCGCCGCCCGGTTAATGACGCACACATGGCCGCCCGTATTGTTGAAGCGCTCGCAGCGACGCAGCGCTCCATTGAAGAGGACGGCGCTTTAATACCCATTGGTAAGACCGAGACCGCGCCGCAAACTGCGGGGGATGCACTCGTTGGAGCCACACCATGACCGCAGCGCCGATTCGCTTTGTAGACCTTCAGGCACAGTATCGCTGTCTCAAGGCCAAGATCGATGCGGCCATCCTCGACGTACTTGATCGCGGCGATTTCATTCTCGGATCCGCAGTGACCGCGTTCGAAACGTCATTCGCCGCGTATTGCGAGGTTGAGCATTGCGTGGGTGTAGCCAACGGACTTGACGCGCTGACCTTGGCACTTCAAGGGCTTGGCGTGGGGGCCGGTGACGAAGTCATCATACCCAGTAACACGTTCATCGCGACGGCGTTGTCTGTCTTGCGCACTGGAGCAACGCCGGTGCTGGTGGAATATGATCCCGCGACCTACAACATTGATCCCGCTCGGATCGAGCGTGCGATCACGGGAAAAACCAAGGCCATCGTCCCGGTCCACCTGTATGGTCAACCGGCCGACATGGACGCGATTGGCTCAATCGCTTTGGCACACGGGCTGTTGGTCGTAGAGGATGCTGCGCAGGCGCACGGCGCTCGCTACCATCAGAGGCGATGCGGTTCACTTGGTCATGCGGCCGCCTTCAGCTTTTACCCGGGCAAGAACCTCGGTGCCTATGGCGATGGCGGTGGCGTCGTCACGAACGACCCAAAGCTCGCGAAGTGGCTGCGTCAGGCCCGGAACTATGGGTCGTCCATCAAGCACCGCCATGACATCCCCGGCACGAACTCTCGACTCGATTCTGTTCAGGCGGCCGTCCTCAATGTCAAGCTGCCCTACCTTGACCAATGGAACGAGCTACGTCGAGCCGTCGCCACGGCGTACCACGAACTGCTCTGGGATTTACCCATAGCGCTTCCGGCGCAGGCCACGGACGTCGAACCGGTGTTTCATCTGTATGTCGTACAAACCACTGCACGTGACGCTCTGCATGCGGCGCTGAACGATGTTGAAATTCAGTCCGGGGTCCATTATCCGATCCCGATCCACAGGCAACCGGCATGTCGTGATCGATGCGTGATCCCCGAGCCGTTGGAACAAACCGACACTGCGGCCGAACGACTGCTCTCGCTCCCGATGCATCCCGAGCTTTCACTTGGCGACATTGAACGGGTGGCCGAAGTCCTACGCCAGCAGCTCACGAACACAGGCGCAGCAACCCGCACGAACGACACAGAAGAGATCGCTGTGCGGTTAAACCCGAGGGCCGTCGTCGCGTAGGTGTGTTCTTCGGATCTATGAACAATAGCGCGTCCGACGCTTTGGCGGCAACCTTCGCACCGCACGGGTTGTCCCGTGCCGGGAAGCCCCCCATCGACATCCGCGCTCCTGGCAGCCCTCTTGAAGCTGTGTATCTGCTACCCCATGGTTGAAATAGCATCGCAGTACGACTTGCATCACCGCTCGCATGTACGCAACCGGCTACGGCTTGATGTCGGATGGCTCGGTGGTCGCTTGGATCGTCAACGCCTCACCCCGTCCTCCCGACCACTTCTGTATGACTTCTTGGATTGTCTCGCGACTAAGCGGCTTGCTCAGGTAGTCGTCCATCCCCGCCTCAAGGCATCGCTCACGGTCACCCTTGAGGGCATGGGCGGTCATCGCAATGATCGGCACGTTGGGCCAACGCCCATCCTCGCGTATGTGTCGGGTCGCCGTGAAACCATCCATCTCGGGCATCTGCACGTCCATGAACACAATGTCAAAATCCTTCCGCTCCAGCATTTCCAACGCACGGATCCCGTTCTCTGCCGTGGTGGTGTCACAGCCGAGCTTTTCGAGGATGCGTTCGGCCAACTTCCGATTGACGGGGTTGTCCTCAACTAACAGAACACGTGCTTCCAAGCGGAGTCGGCCGGCGGCGCCAGGTGTCTCCCTGCAGACGCTGACAGGCTCATCTATCCCAGCGTCATCACCAAGAACATCAAGAAGCGTTTCAAACAGTACCGACTGCTTGATCGGCTTCGCGAGGTACGCTGCACAACTGAGCAGTTCGTCGTCGTTGACGCTACGCCAGTTCCCCATCGAACTCAAAACGCACACCACCAACCCGACCCAAAACGAGCCACTTGAGGCGCGGCCAGCGCGCACAGCCCGGGCACGCAAACGACAGGGCCATCTCCGAGTTTATCGGTTTAACGAAGTAACGCCGTAAGGATGGGCAGGCAACCTACTGATTCTCACGAGACCCGATAATCAAGTCGATCGGATGCGGAGACGAGGCCGTTGAGACTAAGATTCAAGGGGTTTCCCGGTAAAAATACGTATGAGCCAAGGGACCATAATGCCGGGAAATCCGTACGCGACACCACAGACTTGGCATCCGACCGCAAGCCGCCCTCGCCCGAATCCTGCTGTTGCTACAGCTTCGCCTCGACAACATCGAGCACGGCGCGTTCCTGTGCGATCGCACCGTCTTGGATTTCTTGCCCCTGAGCGACGATCTGGTCCGCCCACTCCCGGTCTTTGAAATCTTTCGTGTTGATTCGAACATTCATGAACGCACCAAGGACGGCCGACCTGGCGCAAAGCGCCGCGACACCCGCGTCAGACACGGAAGCCGGATTGCCCTGTTCGGCCATCGCCATGATGACCTCGAACGATCGCATGGCCGCCTGCATCACACGAAACGGTGCCTCGATGGCCGCCTTCGTGGCGTCCTGAATAGCCTGGGATCGAACCTGTTTTTCCGCGTCACTCCCCTTGGGCAAGCCAAACGCATCCATGATCTTATTGAACGCGTCGGTGTCTTCGTCAATGAGGCGGAGTAGCTCGTCGTGAATCGCCTTTCCCTTGACCGCCCAATCGGAAAACTCTTCCCAGCGGTCATCCCAGCCCCGCTTGTGCGAGGACAAGTTGGCTACCATCGTGGCCAACGCCGCGCCCATCGCGCCCATCGACGCGGCGATCGACCCGCCGCCCGGCGCGGGTGATTCCGACGCGGTCTCGTGAACGAACGCCTCAACCGTCATATCCACAAGACGCTTCTTCGACGTGTCGGCAATCGCGTACTCGATGATTTTTTCTTCGGGCTTGAACGGATAGAGTTCATCCAAACCAAGCGACTTCACGGCAATCTTAATCAACTCGCGATCCGACACCCCGGTCGAACGCTGCTGCTTCCTCAAGAAATACCGACCGGCATCAAGCATCGAAGCGAGCGGAATCAACCCGACCAACTCCGACCCGGTCACGCGCACGCCGCGATCACGCGCCCGCTCGCACACTTCATCAAAGGCCACGTGGAGCGGCGTCACGGCGATGTTGGTCAGATTGACCGAGACCTGAGCAATGCCGAACTCCTCAATGAACCACCCGATACCTTTCACGCATTTCAATGTCCCCGGCGTCCAAAGCTTTTTGCCGTTTTAACCGAGCACCGGTTTTCCTGTGGCCGTGCCGTCAATCGTCTTGACGCGACCCTTCTCACGCACGTCGAAAGCAATCGCGTTCGCACGGCGCGTCGATGTCGTGTTCAAATTGACGTTATAAGCGATGAGGAAATCGCGGGCACCCACGGCCGTGGCACCGCTTCTTGCGTTGAACTGCGTAGGGCCGAAGTCCGGCTTCCATTCCGGCGTACTTAGCCGCTGCGGCAGTGCCTCATACTCTCCCGCGCGCACGGTGGCGAGATTCTGCCGGGTTTCCGACATCGCGGCGTTTTCATAGCAGTAGATCGTCAGTCCAACTTCCTCACCCAGTCTCCGCGCTAGCGTTCGCGCGTGGGGGACCGTTTCCGCCATCGTGATGTTGGCTACGGGCACGAGCGGGCAGACGTCCATCGCGCCAAAACGCGGGTGCTCGCCCTGGTGCTTGCTCATATCTACCAACTCGGCCGCGGCGCGCGCCGCCCGGACGGCCGCCTCAATCACCGGCTCCGGCGCGCCAACAAAAGTCACCACCGTCCGGTTCGTCGCCTTACCCGGGTCCACATCGAGCAACGTCACGCCCTCTACCGACTCAATGCGATCCGTGATCTGCTTGATGACGCCCAGGTCGCGCCCCTCGCTGAAGTTTGGCACACACTCGACTAGCTGCTGACTCATATCGAATTGTTCCTTTATTGCCGTGATGAAAACCCAAGGCCGCGGAGGCTGTACTGGGCACCACCCGCTCCCACCGGTATCGTACCGGACGAAACGGAGGCTGTCATCGTCCACAAAGCGGAGACGATGAGGTTTATTTGAAACGCTAACGAATGACGAGAGGGAAGAACAAACGAATCAAGCGGAAGGATTGTCGGCGGGTGCCATGCCGCAGGCCAGGCATAGCTCACGAACGGTCTTGCTGTACGGACGCACTTGCTGCCAGAGCTGCGCCACCGGAACCGCTTCGACCGTGCGTGCGTCAGCGGCAGTGGCGATCCATTGGCGTAGGCGTGTCAAGACTTGAACGAACAGCGCATTACACCCGTCCGCATCCTCGTGCTGAGCCGCCTCCACGGCGATCCCAGCCGTAAGCCTGGCGGCCAGCAGCGGATCTTCATTCGTGATACGCGAAACCGCACGCACCAACAGATTTTGAGCAAACGCCGCCTCGCGTCCCGGCCTGCGCCACAGCGCCACGATCGGCTCCCAAAGCCGGCAGGCATCTGTTATGGGCGTCGCGTCGAAACGATCGGGAAGGTGCCGCTTTAGGGCTTCGACAAGTTCTTCGCGCAGTTCACCGGCCGGCCCCTCGGACGTATCCGAGAAACTTTCCGAGGCCATCCGCAGCATCGTCTGGCAGTCGCATTGCGGAATCCGATCAATAGTGCCGAACAGATCGCCGAGTCGTTCGCAGCCAACGGGTGTTGTATCTGTGTAGGCGCGAGAGGTCCGGCGGCTCAGGCATGCCATATCACCAGAAGCGTAGCAACGCTCGACAAAGGTAAGCCACGACGAGGATGCCAAGACGGGGAGCGGCTCGGTGCTGTCCGTATTCATATAGTCCACAGTCTGCCCTGTGGTGCGCAGCTTGGCCTTCCCCTTTTCATCTGAAAGCAAGTTAAGCCGATGCAGCCGGGATAGCGAAAACTGAAGCCCGGCACCGAAGGACACATCGGCCCGCACCGGTCCTGGTAGTCCCAACAGAATCGCCTCCGCCGCTGTGAGCCAATCGCCCGGCATCGCCATCACCAAGTCACGTCCGTCGAGCAACGACCGGAGAATGTGCATTCGAGTTGCAGAGGGCAACGGCGGCGCAACGGGGCAATCCGAATCATCCACGGATAGTTCCAGTTCCGGGAGCACCGCTGGTGGATCTAGCTTCGGTTCCGTACCGGCACTCTCGACCAAGGCACGCAATATGCGCAGCGGATTGAATCCGAACCGCGACAGATCCGTCGCATCGAAAACCACAATGTGAGTGTGAACGCGCTGCCCGCCTCGACCTGTTTGCTCCGCGCCGGCAAGACGAGACATCGCCAAACACCGCCGCCCGGTAGCCAATGGATAAAACGCGACCGCCAACGGAGATGCCACGGTCACATCACCTTCGAGACAGAGCGCCTCATGCGAGGGAGAATTGCGTGTGATCTCTTGCTTTTCGCCCGGTTTGAGCCCTTTGCTGGCCGCGATGATGCGGTAACCCTCACCCATAGGCGTTCGGACTGAGGTAAAGAGTGCCTGGTCACAGCACAACATCGTCTTTGGCATCACGGCACCTCAACAAACGCGCCTAGAGCTCGGAAAGCACCCACTCGAACGGCTCGAGCACGCCGCGCGGTGCGATGTGCAAGGGATAGGGCACGACATTTTGCGCCTCGTCACTACCGTAGCCCAAAGCCCCGACCACACTCGTGGCAAAGAACCGGTATTTCTCAAACCGAGAGTCACAGATGTTCGAAAGCCGGTTCAGGTTGGTCTTGGCAAAACCCGTCGGATCATCAAAACACTCGGGGCAATAATCCGCCTTGGATAGAACGATCGCCACGGGGGTGGGCACTTTCTCCCCGCGCTTGCATTGCAAGACGCCGTCCAAGTAGGTCATCAGCTTCAACGCGAAAAAATCGGGATGGGCTGACCCGGAGGCGGCCATCGCACCATCGACCAACACGACCGCCCCGGCGCTCTTTTCAAGCAGCGACCGGATCACGGCGAATGTCTTGGGGTTGGCCACCTCGGCGGCGAGCGCCTCACCGGCCATGTCCGGCATAACCAAGTCAAAAATCGGCGCGTTCTTGCGCTGGCGTTCCGACACCTGATAATACGCCCAATGCCACTCATCGACCTCAACGGCCGTCTTGGGTGGAAACTGTCGAGCGGACAGGTAGCTCACGACGGTGTGTTGCAGATTGACCGAGTACGCGCCCTTGGGTACGGCATCAAAATCGTCGGCTCGCTTCGCCAACATGTCGAGAAGGATGCCGAGGTAGACGGTCTTTCCGACGTTGCTATCACCGAGCACGGTCACGATGCACGGATCGCGCTCCTGGATCACCGCTTCCTGTATCAGCGCCATCGGCGCACTACAGGTGTTGCAGACAATAGCATCGGCGGGGTTTTTAGCTTCGCAAATCAGACAAGGAAACTCTACACCCTTGGTGGTTGCGTGCGCAGTTTTTGTGGCCACAGTATCGCTCCTTAGCGTCAGCAGTCGTTAAGCCATGTTGCTTCGGACAGGTTCATCGCACATCGAAAGCCCGTATTGTGCGAGCGGGCCAGGGCGAGTTGCCCGGTTCTGAACAGACTGGTTGCCTGTCCCTCGAAGTAGGTATCGAAAGCACCGCCGCGAACGGCGTGCATCGGCATCTCGCCGACGATGGGGCTGCCGATATCATCCACGACGTCAAACGCCGAGTCCGTCCACTCCCAGACATTGCCAACCAACTGCAACACCTGATTCGGCGCGGCACCTTCAGGGTAGGCGTCAGCGGGAACGGTGGTGCGGATTCGTGAGGCCCACACATTACAGCGTTTGCTATCCAACGCATCGCCCCAAGGAAAACGCCGCATCACATCGGTGGAACTCTTGATGTGCCACGACGCCGCCATCTGCCACTCCAACTCCGTCGGAAGCCGTTGACCAATCCAAAGCGCATACGCCTGGGCTTCGTACCAACTGATCCCCACCACTGGGTGGACGGATATTCTTAGATCGTGTCGACCGCGCCGCCAAAACCTCGGTGCCGGTTGCCCCGTCAGGTCCTTCAATTCAATCAGGTGCGGCCAGATTTCTTCGGGCCAATACTCCAACGCGTCGTAGCCACCAGCGTCAACGAATTTCTGGAACCGCGCGTTGGTCACGCAATGAACGTCGAGCAAGAACGGCTCGACGTCGTGTTCCTCCTCCGCCGCAGGATCACCCGACAAAGTCGGGCTAATCGACGCGGTACCCGTCGGCACGAGCGCCATACGACGCTCCAGCGCGGCCTTGGCTTCGGATATTGCCTCCGGACCATTCGGCTGCTGCGCCCACTGTGGTTCGTTTCTTAAGAGCAAACTATGCCGCTCTTCGTCCGCCATCTGAAGAACGGCATCATCTTTAGGTGTTTCGTACGGCGCGGGCTCGAAAAGCGATGCGGCCTCTTCTGCCGTCGGTGCTACGGGAACAGTACATGCAGGCACGTCTTGGCAGTCCTGCTTCTTCCTGCGTGAGAATAACTTCAACATGATTGATCCTGCTCCATCGTGGCAGACTGATTCCCGTTACCGTTTTCTAGACCCCGATTGCCTTGCGTTTTGCGTCACGGCGCAGCTTCCGGAACTGCTCCGCGTTCTTCGAACCGGCTGGCTTCGGCACCGCCTCCATGATCGGCTGCGCCACAGGCGGCGGCGCGACTGATTGCGGTGCGGCAGGCTGCGGCTCAACCGCAGCGCGTGACGGAACCGCACCGAGTTGCCTGAGCAACTCTTCACGTTGGGTCGCGATCTCGTGATGGTCTCGCGTCAACTGCTCCTGAAGCGATCCCAACGCTTCGCGTTGAGCGCTTAGCTCTGCCTCAGCTTGTTGCACCTTGGCCACGCGCGTCGCTAAGTCTTCGCGTTGCGCATCCAGTTCTGTTTGCCGCGCCGCAAGCTCACCCTGTCGCTGTACAGCCGCCTCGTGCGCCTTACCGACATTCTGCTCTCGATCGTGAATAGCCGCCTCGCTCGACGCGCAGGCCTGCTCCCTTCGGGCAAGTTCTTCCGCACGACTGCCCAACTCTGTCGTTTGTGCCGTCAGCTTCGCTTGCTCTTGCTCGATCCTGGAAAAGGCTTTCTCTATTTCCGCCCGCTTCTCTTCCACCTGCTCAGACAACTCTTCGAGTTTTCCAAGCTGGACCGTGGTCGCCGCGCTCTCTTTAGCCAGCCGCGCCTCCTGATCGGCAAGTACTTTGCCTTTTTCAATCGTCGCGGCGCGCTCGGCCGCAAGCACTTCAAGCTGCTTGGCCAAACTCTCATGCATAGCGCGCAAAGCCCCGAGTGCGTTTCCAGCTAAAACACCGACAGCCTCGCTGCTCGGTGCCGGAGCTATGGTCCGATCCTGATCGATTTTCTTGGCCGCCATAATCTACCAACCCCATCATCCGATGCACCCAAACCGTACACCGCTCGAGATTCCTATCGGCTTCGTCTCAGCCATTCAGTCCCACCCCGCGTGATTTCTTTGGTGCCTATGACACCGATCGAAGTCTACGATACGCGCGTCAGCGGCACCCCGGTCCGAGAATCACGGCAGCCAAGGACGTCGCCGCTTGTACCCGATCCAAATGTCGTCTCAACGAAGTGTCACCGAGGTCGAAATGACTATCGGACCCGACCGAGCCAATACTCTCTCTCGCAGCCCGGCCACGAAATGTATGCTTGCAATGACCGCTTGCTGCGGATCGCGGGACGAAAGTCTCGCCGGACGGATGCCTCACTCGGGCATCCGCGACATGACTCGTCCCAGCCGTTGAGGCACCAAGCCGCGTGCGTTGAGTCGCGGGCCGGAGAGACGACCGACATGACCAACGACCATACGTTTACAGAATTGCTGGCCACTGCCGAGGGCGCTTTCGCCGACCTCGAACGCGGTTTGGCCCATCAACGCTCGGCGCTTGACGCATGGTCTGATCGCGTGCGCGGTCAGTACGAAGCGGACGTCGAGGAAAACCAAAAGCAACTGGCGCTGCTCCAAAACGAGATCGAACAGCGTGCCAAACAGTTAGACGCAAAGCAATCCGAAATCGAAAAGCAAGCGGCTCGCCTAACCCGGCAAGCCTCAGAGCTCGACACCGATCGTCAGGCTCTGGCTGAGCGTGAAACCCAAGCCAGCAACGAGAAAAAGTCGCTCGACGAGGAACGTGCGCGCCTTGAAAAACAAGGTGCCAAAGTCCAAGCCAACCACGAAAAATCCCTGGTAACCATCCAGGAACAGACTGATGCCCTCAACGAGAAAGAGCAGCAGGTCAAGGCCAGCGCAGACAAGGCGGCCGACTATGCTGCCCGACTTGACGCCGCCCGCAAGCAACTGGACAAAGATCGTGCCCAACTCGAAGCCGATCATCACGCCGAAATCAAGCGTTTCGACAAAGAATCCAAGGCACTCGCCAGGCGCGTCACCGACGCGACCCGTCAAGAGCAAGCGTTGGCCGACGAGACCAAACGACTGGCTGAACTCGACAAGAACCTCAACACACTCGACAAAAGCCTGACCGCCAAGGCCAACGAGCTACAAGCGCGACAGACCGAACTTGCCAAGCAGGCGGATTCCGCAAAGAAGCAAGCCGCAGCGCTACGCGACAGGGAAGCCCAAATCCAGGTGAACGCGGAGCGCGTCGCCGAAGCCAAACGAGCAGGCGAGGAGAACGCCAAGGCGATCAACGCCCGGCAAGCCGAGCTAGAGAAACAGGCCGCATCTCTCTTCGAGCGAGAAGCGGCGCTCGCCAAACGCGACAAGGACGCCCAGCAAACGGCCGCGACACTCAAAGAACAATCTGATGACCTGGCCCAAAACGCTGAACATCTGCGAAAGGGCGAAGAGGCACTACGCACCCGATCCGAAGCGCTCGACGCAGCCTTACAACAGCAGGCGAATGAAGCCAAAGCCAACGAGCAACGTGCCAGGGAACTTCAGAACGAGCACGAAAAACTGCAACAGACGCAGGCGAGCTTGCAGCACCAGCGTGAAGCGCTAGACGAACGTGCCGCCGCAATGGAGCAAGCGTCTACAGAAACGCAGACAAAACGCAACGACCTCGAAACGCGCACGGCCAAACTAGACGCAGAATTCAAAGCACACGAAGCCCAACTGGCATCCCAGGCGAAGGAGGCGGAGCAACAGGAGCAGGTTCGCCAACAACGCGAACAGGATCTCAAGAGACGCGAGGCGGCCTTGGAACTGGCCCACACCGACCTCAAGAAAACGCAGGACGCGGCTCACGAGCAAGAACGCGTGCTCAATCAAGCTGCCGCTGAGGTTAAGAAACGACAGCAGACGATTCAGACACAACGCCAGGAACTGGACCGGCAGAACCAGGAAATAGCCCGGCAGGGTGAGGCGTTAGCCATTCGAGAGAAAGCACTAACCGAACAGCACAGCAAGCTCGAAGCAGCATTGGGTAACGCGGA
>JAJRSR010000049.1 GCA_024278695.1 Planctomycetota bacterium
CCCGATCAACTCACCCATCACTGGGCGTCTTGCCGTATTAGGCATTCTTGCGGCGACGACGAAGCATCGCGATACCGCCAACACCCAAGAGCGCCAACGTCGCCGGCTCAGGCACAACCGTCAGAGCCAAGGCGTCGCCACCGACAGGCCAGAGCGTCGTGCGGTTGGTGAAGCCATAGTCAAAACGAGCGCCGGAGTTGTTGTCCGGAGCACCTGGATTGATGGCGTCAAACATGTAGGTGCCTTCCGCATCGGGCAGCGTCACGCTCGCAACACCAAGGCTCAGCGTGCCGTTGTCGGGAGCAACCAGAATAAAGCCAGGAATCAGGCTGGTACCACTGTAGGTCGCGGCGGCTATCGTATTCCCGCCACCGAAGTTCGTCGGGAACGCCGCATACAAGGCACCGCCGGTGGCAGGTGTCAGATCAATCGCGAAATCAGCGATAGTGAGGGCTTCATCAGAAGCAGCGAAGTCAACCTGAGCAAGACGGAGGCCGATATCCTGACCTTCGAAATTGTGCAGAATGATATCGACGTCAACGGTCGCACCGGGAGCGTACGGACCCGGCATCGCCGGAACGAGCTCCAACCCCGTGGAACCAGCGTTAGCCACGGATGCGATCGAAAGCACCAAACTTAGAACCAAACCTCTTTTAAACATTACTTCTACCTCCTCGCGATGTAGTTACGTCACCCTCGTCTCTTGGAACAAACCCCCCCATTACGAGAGCAGTAGCCCCTTTTTTTTACATTTCAAACGCTAACGCTCAACGCGAGAAGTTTCCCCCCTCGCTTGGATCGAAAAGCCCTATTAGCCCCACGAACCCCTTTGGCTCTGTTAACCCCACGAAATACACCTTCACGGCATACCAGAGCGCTCCACGAGCGTGTTGACCATTAAAGCGTATTCACACCTCCGAGTCAAGCAACCGACCTTAGTTTTCGCAACTTTTTTGTCTTATCTAGCCTCAGCGGCGTTAACGGGAAGATAATCGGACCTGGACCTGATATTTGACCTGAAAACGATGATCCGAGGCCCAAAAATAAGAATGGAAAAACCCATCACACACCGCCCTGGCAACCATAATACCCCAATTCAACCAAGAATTGGAACAAATCCGGACGTTTCGATCTCGCGACGCGCCGAACGGGCACGACTGATTCCCTTGTCCAAGCCACCGGTTGCAGGATAGATGAGGCGGTTGTACATGGTGTGGCATGGATATACGTGGTGTGGCACGGACAAGCTAACCGCCATGCCGTCGGTCGCCAGGATCTGAACGATGGTGCCTACCACCCAACCCTCGCCGGAATTGTCAAAGGGGGTGTTATTTGAACGTCACGTTGAATACGCGCGAAATATCAACCACGTCATGTCTGCGAATTACTGTGAATTACCGATTGGGTTTGGATATTCTACGATTGGGTTTGGATATTCTATTGGTGGTTCATCCCCGATCGTTGTCTCCCTGAACCGATACCAAACCCTCGTTTTGGATCAAAATGGATACTAGCGCTAGTTTTTCGATCATTTCGTATGCAAGAACCCCGCGTCTTGACGATAGCGGTCCATGATTGATTTGTAATTTTTGGTCCGAAAATTGCTTACGGGTTTTTCGTTGTCGCGCTATCGAGCGCGGAGGCGTGGAAACGGTCGGAGTCGGGCCAATCGGCTGCTTGGACAACAGAGTTACCTGGGCGCTGCGGCACCCCCGCTGCTGAGTCTCGACCCGCGCGGATGTCGAGACCGGGGTCGTCGCCTTGTGACGCCGCATGGACGTGGAGGAAATCGCATGAGGAATCAGTGGACAAACTCGCTAAGCACCGCGTTGGTACTCGCCGTCTTGGGTGCATCGGCCGGTGCCCAGGCTCAGACGCAGCGCGATACCGGTAAGCCCAAGGCCGGACCGAAGTATTTCAACCTTCGCTATGATGAGGACTTCACCTATCTGGATGGCGGGGCGGGAACCTACCGGGAGGACTTCTGGGACGGGATCAAAAACATCAAGCTCACCGATGATTGGCGGCTGTCGATCGGCGGTTCGGCGCAGTATCGGTGGGAGCTCGAAACGAACAGGGCTTTCGGGGTAGTTGATCCGACGTCGGACAGCTTCTCCCTCCACCGGTGGTTCCTCCACGCGGACTTCAAGTACCGGAACTCGTTTCGCGTGTTCGTCCAAAGCATTTCCGCGTTTGATGAGGAACGGGATCTGCCTCGGCGTGGGATCGATGAGAACAAGTGGGATCTTCACCAGTTCTTCTTCGAGATCAAACCGCTCGGCGATGATCTGCCGCTAACCCTTCGCGTCGGACGCCAGGAATTGGAGTACGGCAATCAGCGTTTGGTCTCCCCGTTTCAGTGGGGCAACGTTCGACGTCGCTTCGACGGTGTGAAGCTGTTTGCCAAGGGAGATACGTGGGACGTGGCGGCGTGGTGGGTCAGGCCGATCCCGGTACAGCGCAAGCAACGCGATCGCTACGACGAAGATTTCAACTTCTACGGCTTGTACACGACTTACAAGGGCATCGAAAACCACGGGCTCGACCTCTATTTCCTGGCGATCGACGACGA
>JAJRSR010000050.1 GCA_024278695.1 Planctomycetota bacterium
ACGCACATGTTTCGCGACATCAACTGTGAACAGGAGTATCTGATTGTGTCGCAGTGGAGCGACAAGTCGGCGTTCGACGGCTTCATCTCATCGGACACGTTCAAGAACGTGGCCAATTGGGGCAAAGAAGAGATTCTGGCCGGTCGCCCGAAGCATGAAGTGTATGGTGAGAACCAGATGAGCGGCGGCTGCCCGGTGCATTAGTCGCGCCGCTTGGCATTGTATTCTTTCGGCTAACGCCGTTGGATCGGGGTCTCCTTTGGGCTCGATCCGGCGGCGTTTTGCGTTAGCGGTTCGCACGTCGGCGCGAGCGATCAAAACCGCTTATTGGAATCGAGCAAGATGCACAGCGGGCCGGCGTTGATCGAGCGTACCGACATCGTGGCACCGAACACCCCTCTTTCCACGGGCACGCCGGCCGCGGTAAGGGCGTCACAGGTACGCTCGTAGATCGCCTTGGCGAAGTCTCCCTTAGCCGCCCCGTCAAAGGACGGTCTGCGGCCCTTACGGGCGTCGGCTTGGGTCGTGAACGCGCTGACCATCAGCACGGCGGCCTTTACCTGTTGCACGTCAAGGTTCAGCTTGTCATCGCCGTCCGCGAAGATCCGTAGGTGGCGCAGTTTATCGACAATGTAGGCGGTGTCCGTGTCGCTGTCGTCGGGATGTATGCCAACGTAAACCAGTAGCCCATCGCCGATCGCGCCGACGGTGTGACCATCGACTTCTACAGCAGCGTCGCTAACTCTTTGAACCACGGCGCGCATAATGGTTTATCCCTCTCGCTGGGCGGAAGTCTTCCTTATGGTGGTTTGAATCCGCAGTTCCCATGCTAGCCGACGTGGGAGGCGAAGGGCAACACCCGAGCGATCACGAAGGCACCCGTCGCGAGGATCGCCAGGACGGTTAGCGCATGGAACGAGCCGCGTCGCACGCGTCGTGAGCAGTAGATCGAGACCACAACCAACGCGACGTGTGCGGTCGTGCCTGCCGCGACGCGACTCAGGGAATTATCCATCGCGGCGATGCTCGGCAGGCTCGGCCAAACGCCCATCATACCGCCGGCGACCAGCGCCATCGCCGCATTGAAAAAAGCAAAACGATTGAGCCAAGACACGATGTGTTCGTTCTCAAGGTTGGGTGTTTCGCTTTGCCCTCGCTCGGTGAGGCGCTGCGCGGTGAAGACGCAGGTGCCTGCGGCGAGGATGAGTCCGAGCATGATCGCGTTGAAGATCATCGGGTAGCGATCTGCGAGCGCCCTCGGATATTCGGGGATGAATGTGGTCATCGCCGCGCAGAGTGTGAGTGATGCCAGTGTGAGCGTGGCGTCGGCCAAGTACGGCGACCATCGTAGCCGTAGCAGGATACCGCTGCCGAGTGTGGCCATCGCGCCGGTGGTCGTGAGCACGCCGGCTGCGAGTCGTGCGCCGCCCGGATTCATCGTAATCGGAACAAGAAGATGGTAAGACGTGATCGCCAGGCAAAGCACGCTTAGGATGGTCGCACCTGCAGCGATGCACGGATAGCTTGGGGTTGCGTTGCCCATGCCGCGCGCGGAGGCCGCCGCGCGCCGGGCACGCCGTCTCGCGACAATCGCAGTGATGCCAAGAATGCCGGAAAACGCGAACCCGAGCAGCAGCAGCGCTGGCGTGCGTTCATAACCACCGGTCGGACGTAGTCGGTATACAGGCTGGAGGAGAATGGCCCATGCGGCCAGCGCCGTCAACGCCAGCAGCAGACAGGCTGGCAGCCGCCGGTCTCGCGTGGACCAGGACGCTATGGCCGTAGCCGCTGTCAAGAACCCGATCGCCCAGAGTCCGCGATCGTCAAACCCGAAGTCGCGGTAACGCAGCGCGGGATGGCCGCGAATCAGATCGATCAGTGCGTAGATGCCTTGCATGGACAGGATGGTGATCAGGATAGTGGCGGCTGTGGCACCCAAGAGCAGGGCTGCAACCCTGACCAAGACCAGCAAGCGTGATCCGGCTGCTTTGTGGCCTGGGTGGTCGTCGGTGATGCGCGCGTTCAACGCGCCGAGTAACGATAACCACACGGTCATCGCAGCACACGACCACGCCACACGCTGAATGGGACCGGTGGTTGGTTCACCTGCGGATATGATGATCGTCTCTAACGCCCAGAACCCCGAGACCAGAACGATTAGGCAGGGGATCGGGTTACGCGTGAGTCGGTGCAGGTATAATCCCAACATTGCCACCGTGCCGGAAGCCACGATGCCCCAGGACGGATCGGAGCCGATCGTCGGGAACCACGGGGTCATGATCGCACCGCCTGGGTTGCGTGTTTCCTAGTTGGTTGCATGACACACGCCGTGGTTTGGGCGGTCACGCTGAGCCGTTTGGAGGTCGGGTGCTGGAGCCGTTGGTTCATGCGCTAGGCGTGCTCGCCGGCGACATCGGCGGGAGACGTGGGGCTCTTTTGTCACCCTTGTAGGCTGTGAGCACCGTTTGTTTCGCGTCGATTCGTTCCCGGAGGAAGGTGGCCACCTCGGGTAGTGTGTTTGCAGCGGTGGGAAGCGTTTCCAGCCACAGTTTCGGCCACTCAAACATGGCGTAGCCATGGTACATCATACCCTTGAGAATCTCGATCTGCCGGGCTACTTCCACGTGACCCGACCCGAGCCCGACGTAGTCTTGGAGGACATCGCGGTCATTGAAAAGGGCATCGCAGATGTGAACCAACCTGATCTTGCCGCCGAGCCTCGGGAGGGAGTTGGTAGCGCGTTCGCGCACGGTCAACGCGTTACATTGATTCCAAGCCGCTTGCACTTGCGGATGGGACACGGCATCGACTACGAACCAGAGGTCGGCGCTACCACAAAAATCTCCGCCGTTTTCCACAAGCAGCGTGACGCCATTTCTTGTCAATAGCCCCGTGAGCGATCGAAGCGCTTCGACGATCCGTGGAAGGCAGCGCTGCGGCTCATCGCCGCGCGGGGCATCCCCGAGGAAATGCGAACGTGGGGGCAGCCGAGCCGAGCCGCCAGCTCGACGAATTCGGTAATGGTGGCCTTGCTGGCCGCTACCGCGCGCGGCTTCTTAGCAGTCAGCGTCGCCGAGCAGCCGAGGCCTACGAGTTCGACATTCTGTTCTTCGAACATCGTACGAACCCGATCCGGGTGACGCGACAGGTCGGGGACCATCGGGAGGTTGAGCTCTCCGCGCAATCCTCGCAGCTCCACGCCGTCGAACCCCAGCGCGGACGCCTGTGTGATGATGGTTTCAAGGTCCCAGCCGGGACACACCAACGAACTGAACCCGATTTTCATCGCAGCATGCACTCCGCCGTCAGAGACTCGAATCGAATAGCCCTCCACCCATGCGGGTGGGTCGCGGCGAGCGTATCACATCGACCCGGGTCGTCAACCGGGCTTTAGATTCGAAGCGACACAGGGGTGCAAGACAGAATGGGCGGATGGGTGGCGGCCAGATGGGTGGCATGGACAAACGCCGCAGGATCGGGCTTGCGAAGATCTCATGAATGCGGCTTGCGGCGTTTGCCCGTGATGACCCGACAGGGGGAAACACGGGCAAGCGTCGCCCCGGGAGCC
>JAJRSR010000051.1 GCA_024278695.1 Planctomycetota bacterium
AGAGCGGTAGCGCCGTGAAATAATCAAACACAAACTGCCCCCAAGGCAGGGTGGCCGCGCTACCCGGCGTGGGACCCGTAGTCCACTCCGGGGATAGGTGGTGTGCCGACCGTTGTATCGTTGTTCCGGCGATTGGCGTGAGCTGCACACCGCGATCGAACACCGGCATCCGTCCGTTATCAATCTGGTCCCGCTCTTTCACCGTCACCGTTTGCGCGATGTAAGCGGGGGCAGCGAGTGTGCCGGTGTTGTATGCCTCATACCACGTCGTCTCGCCAACGAGCCGTCGCGTGAAAGACAGGTCTTCGTAGTCGTTCGGGGCGTAATCGGTGATCGCATGGTTCGCGTGCCGCGTGAGCATCAGCATGGAGCCGGTCGTCTGAAACGCGGCCTGCGGTCCGGGTAGATCGCTGCGGAAGAAGGCGAACTGGTCCGAGTCGATGTTTGCCGGGCGCACCTCGACCGGGTGCAAGTTGGCGTTTGCGCGGCCGTTATAGGTGCCGAGTGTCTGCGTGCCAAGTGTGGTTTCTTCCTCGTCCGGCACTGTCGCCGTCCAGGGGGTGCCCGCATTGACGATGCGCTGTATGGAGTAGAGCGCGTCTTGGCCACTCGCAGCCCATCCAGGTTCGGCCAGTTCGAGTGGAACCTCGTCCAGTCCGATTCTGGCACCCTCGACCTTCATTTGGTCTACGACAATCCATGTCGGATTAGTATCATTGTCATACAGCACCCTGCGGATCAGGTAGATCGTATCCCCGTTCGAGAAGGATAGGTTTGTTGAATCGAGCGTGTCGGCCGTGGGGAAGTTCGTAGTATCAGACCCCGCGAGGTCAGACTCGAGTCCGTTGTACAGAACCTTGAATCCGGCCCCAGCGAAGTCCGTCGTGATGGGGATCCTGTTCGGTATCAGCGTCGTCAAATCCGTGGTCGCGGCGGGTGCGACGAGCAGGTAGAACCGGGGCTGGGCGAAGGCGTCTTGCCATCCGATCACTTCCTCATACGGGTTGAACAACTCAACCGCCCAGGCGTTCACGGTCATATTTCCCGAGCCGCCCGGTGGCATGAACGTCGTGATCTCCGTGATGTAGGGCTGCCGCTCGACGCCGTAAACATAGATTGGATTTACTGTCGCATCGAGCAGTTCCTGTCCGGCAGACGTTGGATCAGCGCTTGATACCGTCGTGAAGTCAAACGACCGCAGCGCCACGCGTGTCGGCGTCTCATCCGGGTCCGTGATGCTTCCATCCACATAGTCAATCAGGTTGGCCGTCAGCTCTGCGGCTGCACGAGAGATCAACGCCTGCGGACGCGGCATCTGGACGGGTAAATTGATTCCCGAAGGCTGGCCGGCAAAGCGGATTTGCGTATCCACGCATGTGGGGGTGGATGCGCCACCGGGAATCGTAACATTCTCGCAGACATACCCAAGAGGACATCCGTCGGCGACGCCTGGTAGCGCCACTGTGCACGACGGCGAATCCCAGGCCGGTGCCGTGGATGCGCAGTAGCCGAAGGTGCCCGGTTCCGGGCTTGTCGGGAAGCGACAGAACGTCCCACTAGGGCAGGGAAAACCGTTCGACTGTAATGGCCCACTGGTGAAAAACTGGCATGACGGCGGCTCTTCCCAATACGGTCCGACCACGTTCGCAATCATCATCGCGAAGGCGTCGTAGATCAGTGCTTCACGCTGTTTTTCGCTAATGATGTCGTTGTTGGTGGCGTCGATGGCATTATCGATAAACGCCTCATCCAACCAGGACAAACTGAGCTGTAGGTTCCCCTTGCGGAAATCAAACTCACAAAGTGGGTTGCCAGTGCAGTCGCAGTCCAAGTTGTTGGGGATGTCATGCGGGTAATTCGCGTATTCAAACGCCTCGCGTTCGGTGGGGCACACGCCGCCGGCTGCGATCCACGCCCGTTCGTTCGCCATCTGCATCGCCTCGCGGAAGGTGAGCACCTGCTGCATGCCGTTTGCGTCGTACGATACCGTCTTCGCCCCGCGTGACAGCAAGTCATCGTGGCTTGTGGTCGTGACCAGGTGCCGCCGGTCATACTCGGTCGGTGGTGGGAACGGTGGCTGATTCGCCAGGGTTCGATCCATACGCAGGTTGAAAATTGGTATCGTGTCATAAACCAAGGAGGGTTCTTCGAACCCGAGTGGCCAAAACCGAAGCCCGTCTAGACCTGTGCCGTCTGGAAAAAGCCGCTGCATGTCGGACGTTCCCAGGAACGCGCCCGGGTCCGAAGCCGCGCCGTTTGCAAACGGATTGCCATGCAGAAAAGACGCGGTGGTTTGTAACGGTGGCAGGAACCCGCGGCGTCGCAGTGGCCCCTCATCAAGCGCGGGCGGGTAAAACACCTGGGCGTCATAGCGGTTTCGGGCGCTCGTCTGTGTGGGTCTATGGGTGAAGAAGTCCAGGTTCGGGTCTGGAGGATCACCCTCGGCCGGCCAATAGGTAAGCTCGAACACGGTTTGGATCAAACGTGGATGGGCGTCGTTGAGGTTGACCATGCCGCCATGCGGGATCACGCGCAACCCGAGGAAGACGTCGTCCCGAATCTGCCCCGGTTCATTGACCGCAGCGGACAAGGCCGCATGCTGCCCGCGAGAGAAGCCCAGGTGCTTGATGTTCACCTGAAAAGAATCGCGAACGCCGTCACCGTCCACATCCACCGGGGCGACGTAGTCGCCCGGGAACATTTCGTACGGATAGCGATCGAACTCGGGATCAGGGTCA
>JAJRSR010000052.1 GCA_024278695.1 Planctomycetota bacterium
CAGACGAATAGGAGAACGATCCGAATCAAGTCCATTTCATAGCCTCCGAGAGCCCCGATGACCTCCCGGAGACGATAGCCCTCGCCTCGAACTCGTCAAACTGTAAGTACTTTGCTGGCAAGGCGTACGGAGTATTTGCGAGGGACAGGGGAAGAAAAAGCGGGAACAGTCTCCGTGGATACCGCACCCACATGAATGTACTCATGCCCCGATCGCGGTAGGATGTTACGGTGTTTGGGGTGTTACAGTTTTGGCGGCGGCTCGTTGTGGAGCGTCGCACCGTAGGTAGTTTGGACCGCTTATGAAGACCCGAACGATCATCGGCTTGGAGATCCACGTTCAGCTTAAGACGCAGAGCAAGATGTTTTGCGGCTGCCGCGTGGCGTTTGAGGCTCCGTCGAATGGTTGCGTTTGTCCGGTTTGCCTTGGGCATCCCGGCGCGTTGCCGGTCATCAACCGCCGTGCGTTCGAGCTATCCGTTTTGGTTGGCTTGGCACTGAACTGTAAGATTGCGCCGTTTACGAAATGGGACAGAAAAAGCTATTTCTACCCGGACATGCCCAAAAACTATCAGATCAGCCAATATGATTTTCCGCTGGCTTCGGAGGGTTCTTTCGACGTAGTCGTGGCCGGCGCGGCGCGGCCGGTTCGGATTCGCAGAGCCCACCTGGAGGAAGACGCCGGCAAGAATGTTCACGATGCGGGAGCGGGTACGCACGTCGATCTCAACCGGGCCGGTACGCCACTGTTGGAGATTGTGACAGAGCCGGACTTGGTCTCGGGGGATCACGCATACGCGTTCTGCGTGGAGTTGCACCGGCTCGTGACCTATCTCGGTGTGTCCGAGGGGAACATGAAAAAGGGGCAGATGCGTTTCGAGCCGAACATTAACGTGGCCATCGAGGCGGATGGGGTTGAATATCGTACCCCTATTGCGGAGATCAAAAACCTCAACAGCTTTCGGGCGGTGCGTGACGCGATCGCTTTTGAGTCCCAACGTCAGATCGCGGCATGGACCGACGACCACGGCTATGTCTTCGGCAAAGCGCCGAATGAAAACCGTGGTTGGAATGCGGATCGCGGCGTCACGGAGTTCCAACGTGAAAAAGAGGCGGCCCACGATTACCGCTACTTTCCCGATCCCGATCTTCTTCCCATACGGGTCACGCCGGAGGCACTGGCAAACTTTCGCGATCAACTACCCGAGCTACCGCAGGCGCGGCGGTCGCGGCTTCAGTCGCAATATGGTTTGTTGGAGGATGCGGCGAATACGATTGTCTCGGACCGGGCTACGGCGGACCTGTTTGATGCGATGGTTGTTGCCGGCGCGTCGCCCGAGCTTGGAGCTAAGCAGTTCGTGAATACCTGGCAAGCGTTGGCTAAGGATCAGGGGCTGACGATCGTGGCGTTGGGTGTGTCTGGAGAACGCATGGCGAAGCTTGCGATACTTGTCGAGAAGGGCGGGGTCAACAAAACGGCGGCGACGACTCTGGCCGAGGTGATGCTGACGCGGCCGGAAGATCCGGAATCGCTCGCGAAAGAGCTCGGTTTGGGGTTGGAGCGGGATGCCGGTGCCACGGAAGCCTGGGTCGATGAGGTTCTGGCCGCAAACGAAAAAGCCGTTGCTGACGCCGTGGCCAACCCCAAGAAAGCCAAAGCGGCCCTTGGTTTCCTACGGGGGCAGGTGATGAAGCTTTCCGGCGGCAAGGCCGACCCGAAGCTGGTGGGTGAGCTGCTGACACGCCGGCTGGAGCAGCTATTGCAATAGCCGCGCCCGGTTTTGCACTGATTACCCTCACGCCGGCGAAAGCGACATTCGGCTATTAGCGGGCTACACTAATCGTGGTTATACGGAACCGGGCGTAGGATATGTGAACCGGAACGCTCCGCTTGCTGATTGAGGGGATCTCGCGTGCAGGTTGTTTTTTGTGTGTCACTCCTGGCGGTCGGGTTGATCCTGGCACGGCTCTACCTTTGGCCACGGGGCTGCCCCAACGCCATAATCGAAGAGCGACCATGGCGGCGACTTGGAGCGGGAATCTGCCTGATATTGTCTGTCATGTTCACGGCGGGTGTGTATGTGCTTGGCGATCACCGCTCGCCGAAGGTGTACGCGTGGTATTGGTCTGTTATCATGCTCCTCGTTCTGTGGCTGCTTGTGCTGGCCGTTCGCGACATGAGCTACACCCGGCGGGTTTTGCTCGAACGACGGCGGGCTTCTCGCCAGCGGAACAGTTGAAACACCCGATAGCCGGTATGTGTGAAAACCGGTGCGTGAGAAGGGGTCTGATCGATGAAGTTCATGTTGCTTGGTTTGTCATTGGGACTTATCTCTTCTCTGCTTGCTAGCTGCGCACCGTCGGAGCCGAACGTTTTGGACGAACTTGGAACGGTTGACATCACCATCAAGGGGCAGTTGTTTCGGCTATGGATCGCAGATGATTCCAATGAGCAGCAGCGCGGTCTGATGTTCATTACGGCCGAGCAGATGGTGCCGTACAACGACGGCGCGGAGCGCGGCATGTTATTTAAGTTTGACCGCGAACGCGAGATGAGCTTCTGGATGAAGAATACGATCATCCCGCTCGACATCGTTTATCTTGACGCAAATGGTGTAGCCCTATCCCTTTATACGATGGCACCGCTCGACACTAGCGCCAACCGCTACCCTTCGCTCGGACCGGCTCAGTTCGCCATTGAGGTCAACGCCGATGTATTTTCGGACCTCGGGCTGCAGCCGGGCGACCTGATTGAGATCCCCTAGCTTCCGCTAAAGCGCGACCACCCACACGCCGACGCACTCGCATCGGTCCCCTTTCGGCAACCGCTTGCCGGGCATGGGCCGAGGCATCCGGATGGCGCGGCTTCATGGATCAGGGCAGCCTTCAGACGCTTCACAATACGACGGGTTTCACGCGGACTGCCGCCAACGGCGCTGGTGGCGTGTGCGCGCTCGTTGTGTCAGATGGGTGCGAGCGAGACGATCTGGCGTCGGTGTTGGACGGGCTTGGCTGGGATACCCGGCATGCTTCGAACGCAGACTCGGCGGCCACCTCGATCCGACGCGCCCGCGTTGACGTGCTCGTGATGGCAGGGACGGCTGGCAGGGTGATGCAGCCGCACGGGGAAGAACTTCTCGCGTTGGCCAAGAAGCGGCACCTGCCCACGATCATTATTGGGGATGGTGCTGGCCTGGTGGTGGAAGGCATGTCGCCCTTGGTGACGCGCATCCCTGAGCGTACCTCACCCGATGAATTACGCGGGCGGCTCGCGATGGTGCAGCAATACCACGGCATGCTTCGCAGCGTCGAGCGCGAACTCAATCAAATGCAGAAACTCTCCGAACGATTGAGCGACCATTTTCGTGAGGTTGACGAGGGTATGAAGTTGGCCGGTCGGCTACAGCGAGATTTCCTGCCTGATCTCAGCGAGCCGTTCTGTGGTGTGCGTTTTGCATTCATCTTTCAACCAGCCACCTGGGTTTCAGGTGACATGTTTGATGTATTTCGCATTGACGACCATCGTACCGGCGTCTATCTGGCGGACGCTGTCGGTCACGGGATGTCGGCCAGTTTGTTGACGATGTTCATCAAGCGGGCGATTGTGCCTATGCGTGACACCTCCAAAGGCATTGAGGCGGTTTCCCCGTCCGAGGTGCTCGCGGTGTTGAACGACGCACTTGCGGAGCAAGAGCTGCCCAACTGCCAGTTCATCACCGCGTGCTACGGCATCATCGATCATCAGGCACAGACGTTTACGTTTGCTCGCGGCGGTCATCCCTACCCGGTAAAGCTATCGCGCGGCGGCGGGCCGGAGGGAATCAAGCCGGAGGGAATCAAGGCCGAGGAGATCAAGGTCGTCGGCGGTTTGCTCGGGCTGTTTGTGGGGGCCGAGTTCCCGTCGACAACGGTTCAGCTTGCACCCGGTGACAAGGTTGTGCTCTATACGGACGGCATCGAGCACATCGTTCCGCGAGTGAAAAGCGATACTTCGGACGTGACCGAGGCCATCGGTGAGCTGTTTGGTGCGCTGGCGTGTGGCTCGCTAGTTGACGGCATGAAACAGCTAGAATCACGACTCCAGGAAGACATCGACGAGTCACTCCCGCAAGACGACCTTACGATACTAGCGTTCGAGATGCCGAGTTAGCAAATCCACGGTCATCGCCCAGCGACTACTCGTCGTTGGGTTCATCTGCTGCTTCGTCCGCGCCGTCGTTGGCCCCGTCAACCTTTTCCGGCTTCGGCTGCTGTGCGATTTTTTGCACGATGAGCCGTCGCTGAAGGTTCGCCCCTTCGTCCGTGGGGCGAAGGCGCAGCGCTTCGTCGCAAGCCCTCAAAGACGCCTCAAGACGGTCCGATTTTGCGAACGCGATGGAAATTCCCTGATGGGCCTCAAAGTAGTTGGGGTTGGCCGTGATCGCTTGATCGTATGATGTGATGGCCGCTTCGGTCTTGTCGTCAAGCATCATCGCTTCAGCCTGATGGTAATACGCCTCGGCAAATCCCGGCTGAGCGGCCAGCGCCTGGTTATAGAAATCCACCGCAACATCGTAACGCCCGAGTGCGGAGGAACTACCGCCGAGACGCATGTATGCGGTCGCATCCGACATGCCCAGCTCGACGGCACGAGTGATTTCATCGAAAGCCTCGCGGTGACGTAGTTGGTCGTAGAGCAGATCTCCCAGTTGAAAGTGAGCGTCGGGTGCGTCGTCAGCGAGCGCTACAGCAAACCGAAGGGCTGCCTCCGCATCCACAAACTCTCCGAGGGACTTGAGCGCCATCCCCACACCGAGCGGTCCACGGTAATTGCCCGGGCGTTTTTCGACGACGTCGTTCCACATCGTCAGGTCATCCTTGTAGTCCTGGTTTCGCACGATCGTGCCGTAGGCAAGGGGTGGTGTTGCTAGCAACAGTAGTAGGCCCGCCGTGGCATAACGTGAGCCGGAGGCTTTGCCAAAAAACTCCATCAGCAGCGTATGAACCATGAGCACTGTGAGCACGACGATAGCCGCCAACGGCAGGTACATACGGTGCTCGGATAGGGGATCCCAATGCGGCAAGACGCTCGAGGTCGGCGCGAGCGTGAGGAAAAAACAGGCGGCCACGAAGCCGATGGCGGGACGTCGCAGGAGTGTCACCAACGTCCAAACCGCCAATGCCAATGCGATCAAGATCGGAATCGCACCGGCCCCGAATGGTGACCGGACCGGGTTCCAGTGATAATCAACGCACAGCGATTGAGGCCAATAGGAGAGCTTGAGGTATTGGAGTATCACGCCGGCCTGTGTCATGGCGTATTCTGCCGGAGTGAAGCCGGTGGCGGTGGGGACGGACGGTGATGCGCTCGATTCGAACATGCTTGGGATGAGCCCGTTGACGAACAACACGCCCCAAGTGCCAAAGAGCCCGGCGTACAGCCAGCCGCGTCGTTTGAACAGGCTGGACAGGGAGCGTGCCAGGTAGATCCGATCGAACATCAGAATGACGATCGGCGCGGTGACCATTGTGCCCTTGCTGCCCATGCCCAGCGCACTCGCGACGATCGCGGCCACGAGCCAGCCGGTGCCGCGCAGGCTCGCCGTGCCGCGTATCACGCAGTACCACGTGAGCAGGTAGAACAGCGTCACCAACGCTTCCGCGCGATTCGCGCTGTAGCTTACGACTTCGGTCTGTAGCGGGTGAATCAGCCAGATCAACGCGCAGGCGAAGGCGATCCAAACGGCACCCGCGCCGAACCGCTCTCTCAAGCGAGCTGTGTTGAGCGTCCGCCGGATGATGCCGTAAAGGGTCAGACCCGCCAGCACATGAATCAGCAGGTTGACGGCATGATAGCCGGATGGGGCCAGCGCCCCGAAGCCGTAGTTGATCGCAAGCGTGAGATTGGCGATCGGCTGGGTACCGTAGAACGATGTCCCTAACTCGTGCAGGCGGTCGTTGTTCACGATCTCGGCCGTATCGCGCATGACGAATGGGTTTTCGAGCATGTTTGCGTAGACCGCAGCGCCGGCCAGTGCTAGTGTGATCAAGAGCAAGACGTGCCATCCGGGTGGCGGCGCTGCGACATCCTCGACCTGCGCGGATTGTATATAGTCGGAAATCTTGATCGTCATTTGTGCTCGCCGTCTGTTAGGAAATACCTCGACAACCGAAGCACCATAGCGCTCCCGCACCCGTCATCGACCCCTTTCTAGTATCGTTATCGTACGTGCCCGAGGCAAGTAACCAGCCCAAACCCGGCTACGTCCGCATATCAGCCTAGATCCACGCGGCGGTGCCAGCCTCTGCTCAATCGGCCGCGGCCGCCAGGGCATCGGCGAGTGCTTTTTTGGCCTGGGGATGGTTCGCGTCCAGCTCCAGTGTACGGCGAAACGCATCGGCCGCTTCCCCGTACTTTCCGATCATACCCAGTCCCCAGCCCAGCTCGAACGAAGCCTCGACATGGTTCGGTTTCAGGGCGACCGCCTTGCGGAACGCTGCAATGGCCTCGGTGGCCTTCTCCCGGCGGATCAGGCCCCAGCCGATGTGGTAGTACGCCTCGGCCAAGACGTCACGGCGCGTTCGATCCGTGCTGACTTCTATGGTGCGGCGAAACGAACGCTGTGACTCATCAAACCGCTTGGCACGCCCCAGGGCGACGGCCAAACTGTAGTGAGCCCGGGGATTCTGCGGACGCACGATCGTCGCTTGCTTCCAGAGTTTGACCTCATTCTGGTAATCCGCGTTGCGTTGAAACGTGCGTATGCCAAGGACTGTCGCCAGAACGGCCACGGCTACGATGCACGTTCGATACACTCCGGTAGAACTCTTGCCTGCGCGTCGCCGGGACCATCGCACCAGGTAAACGCTTCCTGCAATGAGCAGTGCAAGCACGGCCGCCAGCGGAAGGTACATACGGTGTTCGAATAGCGGGTCTCGAATCGGAATGACGCTTGACGTCGGTGCGAGAATCACGAAAAAACTGAGCCACGCAAAACCGGCGAGCGGATGGCGTCGGCACATCCAGATAGCCAGCCCCAGCAATACGAGGATGATGGTTCCGGGAAGTATGGCTTGAGATAGTGACGTGACGATAGGCCAGCCGTAATCAATGCAGAGTGGGCTTGGCCAAAGCGTGAGTCGGAGGTAGTGCAACAAGACGCCCGGCTGAGTGAGCAGGTATTCCCAGGGTGTCACGCCTGTCACGGCGAAGCCCACGTTGGCGTTTGGGCGACCGACCGTGACAAGCACGCCGGACGTGACGCCGCAGATCGCCAGGATAGAGAGCGTGCTGGTTAGCGCAACATAAAAAAACCATCGCGCACGCAGCGACGCCCGGAGCGATCTGGTCACGACGATCCAATCGTAGAGCAGTACCGTAAGTGGGGCGGTGAGCATGACCGCTTTGGTGGCCATGCCGAGTGCACAGGTAGCCACGCAGGCCACCAGCCACGCTCGGCGTCCCTTCGAGCCATCCATGCCGCGTACCGCCGCATAGAGCGTGAACAGGTAGAAAAGCCCCATCGTAGACTCGCCGCGCTGGATCACGTACGTCACGCTCTGCGTTTGCAGGGGGTGAAGCAACCATAGCATGGCGACGGCGAATGGAAATGCGATCGGTGTACGATTGGTTGTCGCCTTGCGGTTGGCGGCACCCGCGCCAACCCGCCTCAGCAACGCAAACAGTGTTAGCCCCGCTAGGATGTGAACGACGACGTTGAACAGGTGGTAGCCTGTCGGGTCAAAGCCGCCAACGGCATGGTTTAGTGCGAGGGTGAGATCGACCATCGGCCTGCGCCCGGACAATGTTGTGGTAAGCGGGAATACGGAGGTGATCCGATCGTTTGCGAAGATGTGCGGTCGATCGTCGAAGACGAACGCGGCGGACAGGCTGTTGCTATAGACCGCCGCCGTGGCCAGGGTGAGCACGGTCATCGCAAGGGCCGCCATTTCTCGATCGCCCACGATCCACGCCGTCCGGGAAGCGCGGCTTGTTGTGGTGTCGGTGCGCGAGGCAGTTTTTCTCTTATGATCTGATCTTGACACAACCCGCCCTCTTGCCACCGTTCGGCGTGATTCGCGGCTCAGCGCCATCGTCGGCTCGGACCGATAGCGTAAGACGGGAAGCCTATGGTTTCAAACATGGTATTCATTGCGGGCCGGAGCAGCTTCGGCTATGGTTCCCGTTACGCGTTTCGCGGGATCTTGGGGTTTGACAGCACGGAGGTCTGACGATGCATAAGTTTTTGACAGTACTCGTACTCAGTAGCACGCTCGCACTAGCCGGTTGCGATGCGCTCTCGTTTCTCTTGCCGAACACCGTGACGGTTTCGCTTGTCAATGCGGGCTCGCTGGATGTGGACGGTCAGATTTTCTACGATGACGATGAATCCGCCCTCAATCTGCTTGATAGTATCAGCAGCCTGGACAACTTTCTTCGCGAGTTTGGCCAAGAACTCAATTTCACGCTAGCCCCGGGTGAGACCATGAACTTCACCCGCAGTTGCAGCGCCCTTCAGGCGATCTTCATCGACGACGCCAACGTCAGGGTTCTCGGGGTGGTTACGTCCGACGACGAGACCAATGTGATTCGTGAGGGCAACGACTTCACCTGTGGGTCTACGATCACCTACACGTTCGAATACAGCGATTTGGGGCTGGGTCTCGCCATCAGGACGGGCGTTGGCCTCGGCAGTTTGTAAAACGCTCTCGGTGGCGGTATTAGCCCCGTGCGAGGGGTGCATTGCACCCTGTGCGGACCTTGCCTATCTTATAGGTCTCTGCTGGCTACGAATCTCGGACCTGCGTTGGCGCGGCGACTGCTTCGCTGAGCTATAATTATTATACAGATAGGGTGATCTGGGTGCAGTGTCCCCGCTGGCATGCGCGATCCAGGCAACTGGCCCGAGGGAAAGATGGCGGAAGGCGTATTTGTAGTCATCCCGGCGTATAACGAGTCGGCCTGCATCGCGCAGGTCGCACGGGAGGTGCGCGAGGCTTACCCGAATGTCGTGGTCGTGGACGACGGCTCCAGTGACAACACGGCTGAGGCTGCCAAGGCTGGGGCTACCTATGTGTTGCGGCATCCGATCAACCGTGGGCAGGGCGCTGCCCTACAAACCGGCATCACCTTCGCACTGCAGCGTGGGGCCAGTCATGTCGTGACGTTTGACGCGGACGGCCAGCATCGCGTTGAGGATATCGCGGCGCTGCTCGCGCCGCTTCGCGCGGGTGAGGCCGAAATTGCGCTTGGGTCGCGGTTTCTTGGCGACGCGGTGGACATGCCTGCGGCGCGTCGGCGTGTGCTCAAGTTGGCCGTACTGTTTACGCGCGTCGTCAATCGTGTTGAACTGACTGATGCGCATAACGGTTTGCGAGCGTTTACCAGGCGCGCCGCCGAGCGAATCGACATCACACTCGACCGTATGGCCCATGCCAGTGAGCTGATCGACCAGGTTCGGCGCAGCGGACTCGCCTATACGGAAATCCCTGTTCAGATACGGTATACGGAGTATTCGCTCGCCAAGGGGCAGACGTCGCGCGGCGCGTTTCGGATTGTGCTGCACTACATTCTCGGCAGGGTGTTTCAATGAGCCTCAACGTTTTTCAGATCATCGCGCTGGGTGTATTACTTGCGCTTTTCGCTACGACGATCTTCGGTGCGGTGCGTCATTGGCTTGGACGCGGCGAGGCGATCTTGGCGTCGATGGTGTGGATCGCGGGAATCGTGGCGGTTCTTTGGCCAGAAGCCACGACGAACCTCGCCAGAGCCGTTGGCATTCGTCGTGGGGCGGACTTGCTGCTGTATTGTGGCAGCGTCGTTGCGATGGTCGGGTTCCTGATGACGTACATTCGCCTACGCCGCCTGCGCCGCGATGTCACATTGCTCACGCGCAACATGGCCATTCGTGACGCGCACATTAGCGAGCCTACAGCCTCTGGCGACGTGCATACCGACTAATCACGGTCGCCAAACGCTTCTTCGCATAAGTGGTACTGCGTGACGATCATGCCGAGCCTCTGATAGGTTTCGATCGCGCGTTCGTTGTCGTGGTGGACATAGAGCCGCAGCCCACAGACGTCCGGGGCACGACGCGCCTCCCTGCGAATGTGCGTATGAAGCGTCCGGAAAACACCGCACCGGCGAAACTCCGCGTGGACGTACACGCTTTGAATCCACCAGAACCAACCGTCACGCCAGTCGCTCCATTCGCGCGTGATCATGGTCTGGCCAGTCACACGCCCGGCAATCTCGGCGAGGTAGTATTGGCAGCGCGACGGGTCACGCAACGCACGATCCACGCCGCGCCCTACGACTCCGGCATCAAGCAACTTACCCTCGGTCTCTTTTGCCAGCGATAGGTTGAAGGTGACGATGTCCGGCGCATCGTCGATCACGGCCTGTCGAATCACAACGTTGGTGGGCACTTCGAGCTCCTTGGTTCCGTTGGGGCGGTGCGGCTCCAAAACACGCATCCTATAGCCCGCGAGCCCGGCGCTCCAACCGGGTTGTCGGATTGGCCGGCGCTGTCAAATTGGCATAGCGATGAGGATTGTATGATCGTGGCTGCCAGGGTGGCAGGGCATGAACGTCGTCGCAGCATTAGCTGGCGAACGGTAAGTTGTTGTGTTGGCTTTAGTTATGTCTCGCGAACTTTTCGGCACTTGGTGGACCGGGGATTGCAACAAGGCCAGCCAGCATCCGGTCTGGGTTTGCGCCGTGGGCGCAAGCGGGTGGCGGGTGATGATACAACAGTGGCTGAACTGGACGAGCCGAACTACGGGCGAACCGTTTTCGCGTACAGAGGAGACGATCATATGGCGGTCAAGCAATTGACCTACGACCAGGAGGCTCGACAGAGTTTGCTGGCGGGTGTCGAAAAACTGGCGAGCGCAGTGAAGACCACCCTCGGGCCGCGCGGGCGAAACGCCGTGCTGGATAAGGGATGGGGCGGACCCACGATCACGAAGGACGGTGCGAGCGTCGCCGAAGAGATTGACCTGGTTGATAAAACCGAGAACATGGGGGCTCAGCTCGCGAAGGAGGCGGCCAGCAAAACCAGCGATGCCGCCGGCGACGGTACCACGACGGCCACCGTGCTCACCGAGGCGATGTTCAAGAACGGATTGAAGAACATTGCGGCCGGTGCCGATCCGTTCGCGTTGACGCGTGGTATGGAAGCGGCTGTCTGCAAAGTCGTGGACAAGCTGGAGACGTTGTCCCGTCCGGTTCGGGTTGGCAAGCGTGACGAGATCGTCAACGTCGCTAAGATTTCGGCTAACAACGACGGCGTCATCGGCAAGCTGCTGGCCGACGCTTTTGACAAGGTCGGTAAGGACGGCGTGATTACCGTGGAAGAGGGCAAGACCTCCGAGACCGTGATCGATGTCGTCGAGGGGATGCAGTTCGACCGTGGTTTCCTCTCCCCCCATTTCGTGACAGACCAAAACAACATCACTTGCTACCTGAGCAAGGCGTTTGTGCTGATCCACGAAGAGAAAATCAGCAGCGTGCCTAAGCTTGTGCCGTTGTTGGAGAAAGTCGCAAAGGCGAAGCGACCGCTTCTCATCATCGCTGAAGATATCGAGGGCGAGGCGTTGGCGACACTGGTTGTCAACAAGCTTCGCGGCATTATCAACGTCTGTGCCGTGAAGGCACCGGGCTATGGCGATCGCCGCAAGGCGATGCTCGAGGATATCGCGGCGTTGACCGGTGCGACGCCCATCTTCAAAGACCTTGGTACTGATCTGGAGAAGGCGTCCATCGCCGACCTTGGTCAAGCCAAGAAGATCCACGTAGACGCGAACAACACGACCATCGTTGAGGGTGCCGGTTCGTCCGATGCCATCAAGTCGCGGATCGCGCAGATCACGATGGAGATCGAAAACTCGACGTCAGATTATGACACCGAAAAACTTCAGGAGCGCAAAGCCAAGCTCGTGGGCGGTGTGGCTCAGATCAACGTGGGCGCGGCTACCGAGACCGAACTGAAAGAAAAGAAGGCCCGTATCGAAGATGCGCTGCATGCCACGCGTGCGGCTATCGAAGAGGGCATCGTAGTCGGCGGCGGCGTGGCGTTGGTTCGCTGCATCGAGGCGCTCGACGGTATCAAGCTCAAGGGCGACGAGAAAACCGGTGCGGCCATCGTGCGTGATTCGCTCTCGGCCCCGCTTCGTCAGATTGCGGATAACGCCGGCTACAACCCCGGTGTTGTGCTGCACAAGGTGATGGAAAAGACCGGGTCGTTCGGGTTCAATGCGGATTCCGGTGAGTACGTCGATCTCATGAAGGACGGTGTGATTGACCCGACTAAGGTGACGCGTTGTGCACTTCAAAACGCCGGCAGTGTCGCTCGAATCCTATTGAGCACGAACGTCTGCATCTCAGATAAGCCGGAAGAAGACGCCGGCGGCGATGAGGGCATGGGCGAGGATATGGACTACTAAGGCGCGATACCGATTCGCACCCTTTGATGGAGATACGAACCAAGATGGCAACGGCAACAGCAACCAAGAAGAAAACGAAGATCAATTTTCGCCCGATGGACGACCGCGTCGTGATCAACGTCTGCGACTCTGAAGACATGACCGCAGGCGGAATCATTCTTCCCGACGCGGCTCGTGAAAAGCCGCAGCGTGGCATCGTCATCGCCGCTGGTCCGGGCAAGATGCTCGACAGTGGTGAGCGCGGCGAGATGGACGTGAAGATGGGCGATGAGGTGTTCTATGGTCGTTACGCGGGTACCGAGATAGAGCTTGACGCGGAAACGTTCGTCGTGCTTCGAGAGAGTGAAATACTGGCGGTGGTGAACTAGCACACCGCTTGGGGTCCGCGCTTGTCGCGAACGCACCCGGCGGGTTGTCCTAGGAGCACACCGACCATTTTGGAGAAGTTTCATGGCTAAGCAAATGATGTTCTCTCAAGAGGCCCGACAGCAGGTTCTTGAGGGTCTCACCAAGCTGGCGGATGCCGTCAAAGTAACGATGGGTCCGACCGGACGCAATGTGATCTTGCAGAAATCGTTCGGCGCACCGCGCGTCACGAAGGACGGCGTGTCGGTCAGCAAAGAGGTTGATCTGCCCCAGCCGTTTGAAAATATGGGTGCCAAGCTCATTAACCAGGTCGCATCGAAAACGAGCGACGAGGTGGGTGATGGCACCACGGCCGCGACGGTGTTGGCCGAGGCGATTTTCCGTGAAGGGTTCAAAGCGGTTTCGGCCGGCATTAACCCCCAGGCGATCAAGCGCGGTATCGACAAGGCTGTCGAGGCGGCCGTTGAGTCGATCAAAGGGATGTCGGTGAAGTTGAAATCCAATACCGACCTCGCCAAGATCGCGACGATTTCCGCCAACGGTGACGAGGCCATCGGCAAGCTACTCGCAGAGGCGTTTGATGCGGTGGGCGTGGACGGTGTGGTCGAAATCGAAGAAGGCAAATCCTTCGAGATGGAGAAGGAAGTCGTCGAGGGTATGCAGTTCGACAAGGGCTTCCTCTCGCCGTACTTCATGTCCGACCCCGGATCGCTTGAGTGCGTCCTGAAGGATGCTGCGATCCTGGTTTACGAAAAGAAGATTTCTAACCTGCGGGACTTCCTGCCGCTGTTGGAGTTGATCTCCACAAGCGGTCAGGCGCTACTCGTGATTGCAGAAGATGTTGAGGGTGAGGCGCTGGCCGGTCTCGTCGTGAACAAGATTCGCGGCGTGCTCAACTGCTGTGCCGTAAAGGCTCCCGGCTTTGGCGATCGACGCAAGGCCATGCTTGGCGATATCGCCACGTTGACCGGTGCCACGCTGATTACGGAAGACCTTGGCATTAAGCTGGAAAGCATCGGACAAAAAGAACTCGGAACCGCCAAGAAGATCGTCATCACAAAGGATGCGACGACGATCATTGAGGGGGCGGGCAAGAAATCCGAGATCAAGGCTCGTTGCGAGCAGATGCGAAGCCAGATCGAGACCACCACGTCGGATTACGATCGCGAAAAACTCCAGGAACGCCTCGCCCGGTTGACGGGCGGCGTGGCGGTGGTTCGAGTGGGCGGTGCGACGGAGATCGAGGTCAAAGAGCGTAAGGACCTCGTCGATGACGCGTTCCACGCGACGAAGGCTGCCGCTGAGGAAGGTGTGGTTCCGGGTGGCGGTGTCGCGCTGCTTCGTACGATTCCTGCAATCGAGCAGGTGCGTGGCAAGGTTCGTGGCGACGAGAAGACGGGTGTTGATATCATTCTTCATGCGGTTCAGGCCCCGGCGATGCAGATCATCGAAAACACGGGTCGCGAAGGCGCTGTGGTCGTTGCCCAGATCCTGGAGAAGTCCGGGAGCTACGGTTTTGACTCGCGTAAAGGTGAGTTTGCCGACATGACCAAGTCCGGCATCATCGATCCGGCCAAGGTCGTGCGGATCGCCCTTGAGAGTGCGGCCAGCGTATCAGGCCTGTTGCTCACGACCGAGGTTCTCGTGACCGACCTCAAAGAGGACGACGAGGCGAAGAAGATCCCGAGCGCCGTCCGATAGGTATCGGTGTACAGTTGGTTGATCGTTAAGACGCGGTGGGAATGCCGTGGATAAGATGTCGCGGAAAGAGGGCGGGCCAACGTGCCCGCCTTCTGTCCATTGTAGCTTGGGCGGCGGTGTTGCGCATCCAACAATGAGGCGTCCAGCGGTACGCGATGTTTGGTTGAGGATTCAACGTGAGCGGCGCGAAGCGAGATTATTACGAAGTGCTCGGTGTTGCGAGAGACGCTACGTCGGAGCAAATCAAGAAGGCCTACCGCCGGCTTGCGCACAAGTACCACCCCGATCGTAATAATGACGCCGACGCCGAGGTGAATTTCAAATCCGCGGCCGAGGCGTACGAGGTGCTCGCGGATTCTACGAAGCGCCAACGCTACGATCAGTTTGGTCACGCCGGGCTAAGCGGTGCGGGCGTTCATGATTTCTCGCACATGGGCACCGATGATATCTTCTCGATGTTCACGGATATTTTCGGTGGTGGCGGTGGCGGTGGGCGACGGCGCACGCGTGGTGCCGACTTGCAGACGCAGGTTGAGATATCCATGTATGAGGTGCTCACCGGTGCGGAGCGGTCGATCGAGTTTGCCCGGGAAGACCTCTGCGACGGTTGCCGGGGAAGCGGGGCCGCGCCTGGGTCACAGCAGAAAACCTGTTCTACATGCGGCGGGTACGGGCAGGTGGAGCAGACCGGCGGGTTGGGCTCGCTGTTTGGTCGCGTGATAACGGCTTGCCCGCATTGTAAGGGGCGCGGCTCGACAGTTGTGACGCCGTGCCACGGCTGTCGCGGCACGGGACGCGTGATGAAGGAGCGGATCGTGACCGCTCAAATCCCCGCAGGTATTCACGACGGGCAGGCGATTCGCGTGCAGGGTGAGGGCGAGCCGAACGCCGACGGCACGTCGCGCGGGGATCTTCACTGCTATGTTCGCGTCAAGGAGCATACGTTCCTCAAGCGTCACAACAACGATCTGGTCTGCGAGATGCCCATCAGCTTCACGCAGGCGGCGCTCGGTGCCACGGTCGAGGCACCGACGCTCGAAGGCAAGGCCGAGCTGAAAATCCCACCCGGCACGCAGCATGGGCAGGTGTTTCGGCTAAGCGGGATGGGCATGCCGGACCTTCGCACGCGGCGGCGCGGGCATGAGTTGGTTCAGGTGCTCATCGAGATTCCTAGGAAACTCAACAAGAATCAAAAGACGCTCCTGCGAGAGTTCGCCAACACGGAGGACAAGTCTGTGCTTCCGGAGTCGACGGGGTTCTTCGACAAGCTGGTCAACTACATCAGCGGTGCGGCAGAGCGGTAGTGTGGGGAGGGTGTTGAGACGTCATGAAGAAAACCAAGGTGAAAAAGAATCAATCGCGGGATGACGTCATCGACGCGGAACCGGCGGTGGCTGATTCCAGCTCATCGGATCAGGTGATGGCGGGGCAGGTGACGGAGTCGTCTTCAGAGGAAGCAACAGGGCCGGTGGATCCGCTCGTGGCCCTTCAGGAACGCGTGGCCTCGCTCGAGGACGCGTTGGTTCGCGCCAAGGCTGATTATCAAAACCTTCAGCGCCGGTCGGCCACGCAGCAGGCTGACGCGGTTCGTTACGCCAACGCTGACATGATGAAGTCGCTCATTGTGGTGGCCGATGATTTCGACCGGGCGCTGGCTGCCAACGAAATCGCTGAAGACTCCGCCGCGCTGGCGGCCGGCATGAAGCTCGTTCATGATAACTTAATCAAAGCGCTTCGTGATCACGGGCTGGAGTATGTGCCGGCCTTGCACCAGCCGTTTGACCCCGCGCAGCATGAGGCGCTGTTGCAACAGCCGACCGACGCGCACGAGCCGGGTACCGTGGTTGAGGAGGTGGCCAAGGGCTACCGGCTGCGTGACCGTGTCATTCGCCCGGCGAAGGTAGTGGTGTCCAAGGCGAAGGACGTTGATCCTGAGGCGGGCGACGCGTAGATGAATTGACCGCAGGCCGGGACCAAACCGGCTGCGCGAAACGCTGAATCGGAGGATGTTGGCGATGCCGACGTATGAATATGAATGCGTAGTGTGTGAGGCGGTCGTTGAGATCGTTCAACCCATTACGGCAAGCGCGTTGCGGCGGCTACGCAAGAACGATCCGAAACCGTGCGATTGCAACGCCGGTGTGCGACGGCGCATCGGAACCGGTGCGGGCGTGATCTTCAAGGGCTCGGGCTTTTACGAGACCGACTACCGCAGCGAATCCTACAAGAAGGAAGCGAAAGCCGACAAAGAGGCCGCGACCAAGAGCACGGAATCTTCTGACAAAACATCATCTTCGGATAAGGCCGCCAAGAGCGACAAGAAGGAAACCAAAACCGCAGCCAAGACAGAACCCAAGACGACTGCGAAGAAGAAGTCGAAGTAGGTTGAAATATCGAGTAGGAAGAAGGTTGACATAGCGAAACCCGGTGCGGGAGATGCGCTGAATCGGATCTACGGTCGGATCATTGACCCGGCATGACCAGCTTCTTCAAACCGGGCACGTTCCCATGTTGCAGGACGTGGCCTTCAATCATCCAAGCACCCGAACCGACCATGCCCACCTTTGAATGCCCAACCTGCGACAAAACCCACACCGTCGCCAAACGCGAGGACGCGCCGCACCGCCCGTTCTGCTGCAAACGCTGTAAGATGATCGACCTGGGCAAATGGTTGGACGGCAGCTACGTCGTTAGTGAACCCATAGATCCGGAAACGCTGGAAAACCTGGACGAGCAAGCCGATACGCCGTAGTTCATGCCGGTAGATTCGCCGTAGCCATCACGCCCCGCAGGCCGTTACCCGGTAGCGGGTACATTGCTGATGTCTTCATCGGCCACCGCTAGGCAGAAGACGCTCTGCACGGTCACGCGAGTGTGAGCCATGCCACCCCGACCGGTTTCGGTCGTCGCACGAGCTTCGTAACACGGTCCGTGCCCCACCCTTCGGGAGTACCCGAAGAGTGGGGCACCCGCGTAAGAGGGTGATCGCCTGACAACGTGAGCGTAGCAGTCGTTTCAGATGGTGTCAGGCGATCAAGAAAAACGGCGGGCAATGTCCTCCCTACATGATGTTGCGCTCCATCAGGGAATGCTGGTAGGGTCTGAGGATGGCGGGGCCGCCGTGTGATGCTACCGACCGTCCACCTTGCGGACTAACGCTGCGCAGAACTCGTCCTGGATCTTGCGGTAGGGGGTGCTGGGGCCGGTGTAGCCGTTGAACATGATTGAGAACGCGAAGCGGGGTCGTGCGGCGTCCATGATATATCCGGTGAGCACGCAGATGCCGCGCATCGTTCCCGTCTTGGCAAAAACCCGATTCGGATAGCGCTTGAGGCGTTTTCGTAACTTGCCGTCGATGCCGCCGATAGATAGGTTTTCACGAAATTGCGTGGACCATCGCTGGTTGTTTATCCATGCAAGTGTGGCCACCTGTTGCCGGGCGGTGCAGCGGTTGTCCCGGCTTAGCCCGGAGCCATCGGCCAGGTGAAAACCATCCAGGTTTGTGCCAACGCGTGGCATCATGGCGGTCACCGCGAGCGCTCCGCTCGGCCATGTTCCGACGGGTGCGGTTTGCCCCGTCCGCCGCGACCAAGCGTAGCCGGCGCGTTTCAGCAGCGCCTCGGCGAAGACGTTTTGGCTGTCCTTGCCGCACCGGTTGAGCACGTCGTTAAGGGGGGTGCGGCGTGTGGCCAGCGGGACGATGTGCTGCGGTACGGAGCCGTCATCCTGACGTACGCGTTGGCGCTGGGTGGTGCCGCTAAACGTGACGCCTTGCCTGGTGAAGATGGAACGCAGCGTATCGGCGAAAAGCAGGCCGGGATCCGGAAAAGAGACCGGTCCGAACGGCCAACGCTTGGGGCAGTTGCCGCTCACACGGTAAGTGTGGCTATCAAACACATGATGCAGCACCGGGTTCCCGGAGCCGCCGGACTTTGCCTTGTTGATGACGCGAATGGCCGGTGCGACCGGCGTGACTTCTACGAGGGGCGGTGTGCCGCGCACCTGGGGGACGAGGGTGATGTCTACGCAATTGTCGTTGAAGTTTAGCGCGCCCACCGGTGCGGCGTACCACTTGCCGAGGTCGCCCGCTTCCCACGATGGGTGCAGAAACTCACCGTCGAAGATGGATTCGTCGATAATCAGGTTGCCGGGGATGTTGGATGTGCCGCTTTCTCGAAGGATCGCGGCCCACCGCTCGAACACGGTATAGACGGACGCTCCCCGGCGGCTGGTTAGCTTTTCGTCGCCGATGGCGGGATCGCCGTCACCGAAAACGAAGAGGTCGATGCCGTCCGTGCCGAGGATCGTTTCAAACGCAAAACCTGAGCCCAGTTCTTCGATAGCGATGGCCATCGCGAAGATCTTCATCGTGCTCGCGGGGATTAGCGGGTTGTTTTCGTTGAGAGAAAACACCGTCTCGCCGGACGCCAGATCAACAACACATGCGCTGACTGAAGTCCTGCTGTGCGGTACTTGGGCGAGGACATTACGAAGCCGCTGGGGCAGACCGGCGTGAAGCGAAGCCGCAGAAGACAAGAGGAAAAGAACCATAACGCCGAGCAGCTCGCGACGTCGTGACTGCGCGAGCGCGAGCGACTGCCATGCCATCAGTGCCTTCATCGAGAGCGATCATACGCAAGACTGGTTGCTTTTCCAATAGCCAACGCACTTGGATCAAGGCTGCGAGGCCGTTTCCTTGGCATGCTCCGCCAGCACGAGTTGTAGGAAATCCGTGACAACATCGAGAAAGCGTAGTGGTTCCTCGTAGTGCGGGTTGTGCCCGCTGTGGTCGAAGATGACGAGTCTCGCGTTGGAGAGGGCGGCGCTGATCTCAAGCTGGTTGATTGGCGGGCAGACCCGGTCGTAGCGACCGCCCATGATGAGCGCCGGTCCGGTGAAGTTATTGAGTTCCGGCAACAGTTCCACGCCCGCGAGTGAGCCGGTAAGCGTCCAATCGGGATCATCGCCGACCATCTGCCGGTAGACCTCGGGGTTCCACTGTTTCGATCTTGGCTGGCTTCGGTAATCAAACTGAGAAAAGGTTCGCTGTTCGTTGGATTGGTCGTAGAAGTAGAAGAACTCGTTGTCGATCCCGAATAGCTCGGCCAGCTCATCCTCGCTCGCACGAACGCCGGTCTTGCGCAGCGCCAAGATCCGCTGCCAACGCAAGGGGGCGTGGGTTTTGATATGCTGCTTGATCGCGTCGATGTTACGTTCTTGGAACGCCTTGGCACCGTGAACGCCGCCCGATGTTATCAACGCGATCGTGCGCTCCGGGTGACGCGCGGCGTAGGCCATGGCGACCATACTGCCGTACGAATGACCGAACACAATGACTTTTTCGGCACCGAGTGCGTGACGCACGGCCTCCACATCGAGGACGTCTTTGTCGAGCGTGAAGCTACCCGGCTTGTTGCCCGGATTATCAGAGAGCCCGCGTCCGCGATTGTCCATCAGGACGATCTTCCCGAGCGAGCGGAGTAGCATGTGCGTTTGCCGAAAGCGACCGCAGCTTCCGCCGGGGCCGCCGGGGATCAAGATGATCGGAACCCCTGTCCCGTACGTTTCGAACCAGATGCGCAGGCCGTCCGACGTGACGGAAAAAGAGCCCTGAGCGCGGGCGGGCGGCGCACAGCCAGCCCATGCGGTAAGACCGACAAGGCAATACAACCCGACGTGAAATGGAATCGTTCGCTTCATTCAGACAACTGTGGTTCGGCAGCTTTGGGGTTGTTCATAGGGGAAAACAAGTGGGGACGGCGCGTTTACTTCCTCGGATCCAAGGCCCGCTTTTGAATCTCTCGTGCCCGCGAGACGAGCGCGTCGGTGTCTGTCGGGCTGGTCGGTGATAGTTCAAAGTGGCGCGATCGCTCGTCGTGAAGCTTCCCCGGCCAAAGCACCTCGGTGAAGAAGTCGATCGGGATCAACTGATACCACGGCGGGTCCAGTTGCCAGTTCGTGTGAAGCGTTTCGTATCCCTCCTTGCGGATTACGACGTCATAGTCACCGTACCAAGTGAAATCAGTTTGAACCCGGCTGATGCCGACTTCATGGTCGTTTAGAAACACGCGGGCATGGGGCGGTTCGGTCGTGATCGTCATCGTTCGGCGAACACAACCAAACGAACCAAGAGCGACCGCGCAGGCTAGGGCGCAAGTCATGAGTCGGCGGCTTGGTGTGCAAGACCATCCAATGCCGGCTTCAGGGTTTAGCAATGTCACTCGGGCCTGTCTCCGCCTACCGATGACCATGTAGATACTCGTGCATGTATTCGATCGTCGCTTGCCGTTCCTCGACTTCACTCGCGAGGATGTCTCCGGAGGAGATCATGCCGTAGAGCTTGCCGTCCTCGACGACCGGCAAGTGCCGAATCCGTTTCGAGGTCATCACGCTACGACATTCAGAAATTTTCGTGTCGCGGCATGCGCAGGCCATCGGCGCGGTCATCACGTCGCCGACTTTGGTGGCTTCCGGAGCTTTGCCGGCCGCCACGATGCGGTTGAGGATGTCGCGCTCTGTGAAAATGCCGACGACCCGATCTCCGCTGGTCACCACCAAGGCACCGATGTGGCGCGTGTTCATCAGTTTGGCGGCATCCAACACGGTCGAATCACGTTCCACCGTGGCGACTTCATTCCCTTTTCGATCCAAAATTGTCTGTGCTGTGGGCATAGCGGCCTCCGTTCCTTGAGCTCTCCGAAGCGACGTCTGCCACCATTGTGCGTCCACGCGGGCTGATCCGCAAGGAGTTTTCGCCTGCCAGATTGTCGAACAGAGGGGCGGGGTGTGATATCATAGGTGTTGCGGGGTTTTCAAAGGGGAATGCCAGGAAAGGAGGGTGGCACCGGTCGAAGAGATAGGGGGTATCCTTCGACCGGTGCCATGATGCCGGTGCGTCAGACCGGCGTAGGTTGTTTGCCAATGCCGACGCACAGTCGAGCCGGCACCAGCATTTTTCAATATCGAAAATCGACGATGGCGGGCAGGGCTGATCGGGAGCTCCAACTGCCTCCGTCCGTCATCAACCAATTGGATGCACGAAGGCCGCGGATCGTTCGCTGAAAATTGTAAGAGTTTGTCGGGCGGCTCCAGCCGTCGTTTTCGCTGCACGCGTCTTATTGAAACCAATTCTTAGAGTATTCTCCGGTCGCCCATAAGGCAGGGCTACATCTGTAAAGCGATCAGGTTATTCCGAGTTGGGCGAAAAAATGTAAGAAATTGTCGGCGAATTTCCTTTGCGTCTAAAAGAGTGGGAGGTATCATCTCTGACTGGGGTGGTGGGTTTGCTGCCCAGCACTTTCGATAGTTTGCCGATGCTGCGTTCAGTGGTCGAGCGGCGACCGTTAGGAGCGGATGCAAAATAGCTTCCCGGTTTTCCTACGGGTGGGTTGCGGTGTCACTACACTCAGAACGGGCTAGGCTTTCGATCAAAAGGCAGCACCCAAGCATTCGCGCGGTGCCCCAATCGGGAAGTTATTTCGGCTCCGTTCCTTAGTGATCCATTCTGCGTCGGAAGGCGGTATAGCATGGTTCGTTTTCTTACGGCTCGTGGAACTCCGATACTTTGCTTTGTTGCGCTTCTCGCGGGTCCGACCCAAGCGCAGATCACTTGGCATGTGGATCGCAACCAGTGCGTCGCGCCGGGTTCCGGTAGCCAGATAGATCCCTTTTGCGTGATTCAGGACGCTATTAGTGCGGCATCCGATGCGGACCAGGTCCATGTTGCCCAAGGCACCTATGACGAGGTGATCGATTTCCAAGGAAAGGCGATCACGGTGCGCAGCACCGGCGGTGCCTCAGTAACAACGATCAACGGGGCAGGTTTTAACGATAGCGTTGTCAAGTGCGTCCACAGCGCGGGTGTTGCAGCCGTATTCGAGGGGTTTACTGTGACGGGCGGGACGGGGGCGGTATGCCCGTCGGATCCGGAGAAAACGTGTGGCGGCGGCATCCAGATCATCGGCGGCGCCATTACCGTATCCGCCTGCGTTTTTCAAGGAAATTCTGCATCCTACGGCGGCGGTGTATATAGCGAACTCGGTTGCCCAAAGTTGTTGAATAACTCTTTCGTGGGCAACAGTGCGGAATATGGCGGCGGTTTGTACGATCTTTCCGAGGAGTGCAGCCCGTACTTGAGCTCGATCTCAGTAATCAACTGCACGTTTGCAACCAATAATGCATCAGTGGTTGGAGGCGGTATGTACGGGCGTTCGGACTCTGCCGAACTCGTGGGTTCGATTCTTTGGGGGAACACTATTGCCGGATCTGCTCCAAATCAAATTGCCGTCGATGACCAGGGTCGCGTGTTTGCGACAAGTTGCGATATGGAAGGTGGATTTCCAGGGAGCGGCATTCTGGATGCGGATCCTCTCTTCGTTCGTGCGCCGGACCCACATGGCAACGGGTGGGATGGTCTTGACGATGATTTTGGCGACCTGCGTTTGCAGGCAGGCTCTCCTTGTGTTGATAGCGGCGGCGGAGCATTCTTGCCTGATGAAACGGCTGTCGATCTAGGTGGCGCCTCACGTTTTGTTGATGTGATGTGTGTGGCTCCCAACGCCGTGCCAGGGGTTCGGGGGCCTGTGGATATTGGAGCGTTCGAGTTTCAGGTGCTTCCGGGATGCGACGACGGTGTCTGTGACGCGGTTGAAAGCTGCACGTTGTGTGCCTGCGATTGTTGCTGCGGTGACGGTATGTGTGGTGTATGGGAAACATGTGCATCCTGTCCGAGCGACTGTGTGGCCGATGGGCCTGTGACGTACTTCGTCGATCAGGCGGCCAGTGGCGGCGTGGGGGATGGCTCGTCTTGGGAAGACGCGTTTCTTAGTCTTTCTATCGCGCTGGATTCCGCACTATGCGGCACGGAGATTCGAGTGGCGCAAGGAGTGTATACGCCCAACGCGTCAGAGCTGCTCGACCCGCAGACGGCAACCTTTCAGATTCCTGATGGCGTTACGTTGCTCGGCGGTTTTGCTGGTTTGGGCGCTGCGAATCCCGATGAGCGAGATTCCGACATGTTTGAGACCATCCTTAGTGGTGATTTGGCTGGCGACGATAGTACGGCCCTCAGTCCCACGAGCAATTGTTGCGCCGAAAACAAGTCGGGTGGGTGCGATGACGCGGCCTGTATGGAATTGGTTTGCAGTCGTTACGCGTTTTGTTGCACAAAAACATGGGACGCGACATGTGCATCGCGGGCGCGGGGCGTATGCTGCGATGCCTGTGGCGAGCAGATGTTCTGTGAAAACGCATACCACGTGGTCACTATCAACGGCGATCGTTCGATGGATGTGACACTCGATGGATTCACGATCAGTGCCGGTCGAGCTACCCGCGCAGAAACCCGAGTGACCCCTTCGCGCAACTACGGAGGTGGTCTATTGGCGTTGGGCGTATATGCTGAGGCTACCCTAAACGTTCGCGACTGTCGGTTCGTAGAAAACGCTGCCGTTACCGGGGCGGCCGTGACTGTCAGCGATCCTTGGTTGACGCCCCCCACTTTCACGCAGTGCGAGTTCGTCGGGAACTCCGGAAGCGCGTTTTTTGTGGATCTTTCGTACGCCAACTTGATTGGCTGCCGGTTTATCGGCAACCGCGGCTTAGGCGGCGATAACTCGTGTGCCTTTTTGTTGTACTCGGGCTTTGCGCACATCGAGAGCAGTCTTTTTTCTGGGAACGAGGGGGTTGGCATTTGTGGTCCCGGAAGTTGGTGGCGCACCGACATCGTCAACAGCACGATTGTCCACAATCAATCTACAGAGGCGGTCGCTGGAATCTGGGGCGGGCAGGGCACCTTTTGTACCAACTGCATCGTATGGGGCAACGTTGGCATCGATGGAGATGACGACTTTGCTCAGGTCGGACTCACGCGCATGAGTCAAAGTATTGTGCAAGGCTGGACGGGCAACTTCATCGGTACGGGAATCAGCCGAGACGATCCCCATTTCGTTGATCCCGTCGGTCCTGACGGCACCGTTGGTACGGGCGATGAGGATTACCGAATCCTCCACGGATGGTCTTCCACGGAAACCGGAGACAATAGCGAGGTCGTCTATTCATTTGATGCGGACGGTGCTCTTCGTATCGTCGATGGTGATGACGACGGCGAAGCCGTTGTCGATCTCGGTGCGTTTGAGAGCCAGTTGGTGTGCGCGCCGGCATCACCATTCCCCGCCGAGCCGGATCTGGTCGCGAAGAATCGTTATGTTTCCTTTGTGCCACTACACGACGGAGCAAGCGCGGCCATAGAAATCACCCTGCAATCGGGGTCGAACTTTCCGGAGGCCGTAACCAAGAGTTGGTGGGCAGGACCACCGCAAGAGCGTCCAGAGGAGGATGCTGACGATCCGGGGAGAATGTTTTTCGCGGCAAGTCTTCAGTGCGAGCCCTACTTCACGAACTGGAACGCCATTGACACCTTACATGTCCACGGTGCTGAGATCGTTCCGTCCGCAACGTACCGCATTCGATCGGTAAGCGCTGATTGCGGCGCTGGATTGCCGTTGGACGTTGACACAGGAGCCTGGGGCGACGTGGTTGCTCCGTTCAATACCAACGGCGACGAGTTCCAGCCGGATTTCCGGGACATTGATGCTGTCGTCAGTAAGTTCCTCGGCACGTCTGATGCACCGATGAAGGCGGCCGCACAACTACAGCCAAACGTGGCTCTTTCACCCCGACCGATCGACTTCAAAGACGTCGCGGTTGATGTCCAAGCGTTCCTAGGTACGTTGTATACGGATATGCCCTTTGCAACCGGACCGTGCGACTGTCCATCTGCCGTTGTGTGTGGCGTGGCCGATTGCACGACCGACACACAATGCACGCTTGGTTTTTGCATCGGCGGATTTTGTACAGACTCGTGTGGCCGCTGCTCCCCGTAAGCAAGCTCTAACCGTGGCCGGTGTCTCGCCGTTAGGCATCACGGTACAAATCGGTAACCGATGCTGTGGACCGTAAGGATGTGGCGCGGTTTTTTGGGGTCTGGCTCTAGCTTTCGCCGCAGGCTCACGATGTGGTTATCGACGGTGCGTGTGGCCGGGAATCCTTCCAGCCCCCAGATGACGTCAAGGATCTTGTTACGCTCGACCGGTTGCTCGGCGTTTTCCACGAGCATCTTCAGAATCTGTAGCTCGAAATGCCCGAGGTGGAAGGTTTCTTCGCCTCGAACGACCTCGCCCTTGACGAGATCAACGCTTGACGCGCCGATGGTGAGCTGGCGCGAAAGCCCGCGACCAGCATCCGTCCGGCGCAGCGCCGCCTTGACCCGCGCGGTTAGCTCTTTGACGCTAAAGGGCTTGGTAATGTAGTCATCCGCGCCGACTTCGAGCCCGCGGATCACGTCCTCTTCCTGGCTCTTTGCGGTGAGCATCAGAATCGGGATGGTGTACCCGGCTTGGCGGATTCGCAGGCAGGCCGCGAGACCGTCGAGCTTGGGCATCATGATGTCCATCAGGACAAGGTCCGGGCTGTTGTTGGCGACGGCCTCGACGGCTGCCTCGCCGTCTCCCACCACGTCTACGTCGAAACCCTCAAACTGAAGGTTGTCCCGCAAGCCCATGGCCATAGCTGCTTCGTCTTCCGCAATCAGAATTCTTGACATCGTAGCGATCTCCTATTCGGCGCTCGTGTGAGAATCATCAACCGCAATCGACGCCGACTCCGGTAAGAATATCCGAAAAGTACTACCTTTGACTAGTCGTGACTCAACATTTAGGAAACCCCCGTGGGCCTGGACGATATGTCGGACAAGGCTCAGCCCGAGCCCGGTGCCCGCACGCTCACGAACGCGGTCATCGCTGGCCCGGAAAAACCCCTCGACCAGGCGGGCCCGATCATCCGGGGAAATCCCGATTCCACGGTCATGGACGGATATGACCACGCCGCGATGCCCCCGCCGGGTGTCAGCGGCCACGTCAATCACGATGTGGCGTTCCTCGTCGGAGTATTTTTGGGCGTTGTTGATTAGGTTGAGCACAGCCTGTGATATCGCGTCGCCGTCCGCATCGACGAGCGGCAGGTCTTCGGCGACGGAAAGAAAATGTTCGAACCCGGCACCTTCCAGTTGAGATGAATAGGTGTGGTACGTTTGCCGCACGACGCCGCCGATATCGACCGGGGCCAGGGTGTATTGTCTCTTGCCGGCCTCGATGCTCGCGAAATCAAGAATGTTGTTGATCAGGTTGGTCAGCCGCGTGGCCTCTCGCGTGATGATTTCGTAGTACTCCTGGCGTTTTTCCTCCGACGCGATGCGTCCGGCTTGTAGCGTCTCGCCGAACATGCGAATCAACGCCAACGGTGTCTTGAGTTCATGGGAAACGTCGGCGACGAAATTGGCCTTGAGCTTTGCCAACGCCACTTCTTGCCTCGCGAGACGTACCAAGAACCACATCGCAACCAGAAGCGTCGCCAGCGATAACACCGTTAATCCGAGATAGGTGAGCGTTTGTCGAAAGACCGCGTCGCGCTGTTCCGCGATGAGGGCTTCCGTCGGGCGAATGGCCCAGTACTTAAGAGCCCCCGTGAGCGGTATGGTCCAGGCTGTTTCGTACGGGTCTACCTGGACCACCTGCAAGCCGAGCCCTGCGGGAAGCAGCGGCTCAATCACCTCTGGCTTTTGAGCGGCGGTGTTGATTCGGACGACGGCAGTAATGGTAGGACCATCGTCTCGCGTCATCACGCGGTAGGTCAGGGAGAACGGCTCGCCTGCAATCTGTCCGTACAACATCTCCGATCCATTAGCATGGGGGGGGGGCGAACCATCGAGCGGCACGGTACGCATCCGTTGTCGAATGAGGTCAGTCAGGTTTGCTAGAGGCGTACCCGTTTCTGAGGGGGGCGCGAGCGCGACGAGCGACGTCCCATCCCAAGAAAATATGCCATCCACCCAGCCGGGCAGGTTTGACATTTCGGTGCCAATGGTCGTTTCTTTGTGTGCGATCTGCGCGGTCACGCGATCCAGGACGTCGCTCAGTTGTTGATCGAACTGGTTGCGTGCGTCGTGTGCGACGCGAGCGGCCTGGACTTCCAACTGTTCGCGTACCCGGCTCGAAAAAGACTTGGCCTGTAGCAGCGCAAAGAAGATACCAATGACTGCGATCCCGAGCGCCAGCACCACCAGCCACAACCGGGCGATGCGCCAGATGGTTTCGCGGTTTTTCCAGATGTGCGGTGAGTCGGCCATCGAATCAACAGATCAATCCGGCGCGCGTCGCCTTGTGAACGAATGGGCCGTTCCCGACCATACCTACGGGGAAGGTTGGGGCGCACCGAGCGCGCTGGTGTCGAGTATGGTTGCGCCTTCCGGCGGCTCATAGGTGAAGTTGGCTCCGGATAGCGGTTCGTTGACTTTGAGTGCGATCGTGGTCATGACGGATACGGAGCCGTCGCGCATCATCGTATGGCTCTTGAGAATGAGGCCGTAGGATTCGGATATCCAATAGGTGTTCGTTTGTTCGCCGCTGCGGTTCATGGTGGTGGTTTCCACTACGGTACAGCGCTCGCCGTCGGTCTCCTCTCGGCCTTTGATCTTTGACTGTCCGGCTTTCAGCAAGTCGGTCAGGCTGCTTGAGTCTGAGTTTGCCTTACTCTTGATGACCATGATGGTGTCGCCGCGCGCGACCTCGCGCCATGTGGTTTTTCCGTCGGATACGGTATGGGAAACTACAGGTTTCGCTTTTGCGTCACCCGCAGCCACTGCGGTGGTTGTGGTGCGGAACTGTCGGGCGTCTTTGTCGCGGTTCTCCCAGGTTTCCAGCGTGACCGAGCGTACCGGCTGTTTGTCTTTCCCGGTTACGACGGTCTTGGTTTTGTGGTAGAGCGTGCGTACGCGATCGCGGCGTTCTTCCAGGCGGGGCAGCACATCGCGTGCTTTCCCCGGTCCGGGTGCGGCCCACGATGCTGATGTGCCGGCCAGCACAAAGGCGATGAGCGCTCGACTTGCGAGCGCATTACTTTGTTGTTGCCAGATGCTCACGGTATCAACTCCCATCAATCAGGTCCAAATCAAACGAAGGCCACGGAATCAACAAGCCAGCCGGACTACAAAGCCAGCCAGCAGTCCATGCTTGCCCTGGTGGCCATATGTGGTCTTCAGCACTATATTCGGGTCAGGCGTACTCGTCGACTCGTGTCGGCGAGGCCAGCGGTTTGCGGTGCTTACGGAAACGCACACCGTGCTGGCCACACAGCCCCACAAAGCCCAAAATATCCGGAGCCACGCATTGCCGCAAATTACGAACGAGCAGGTGATCGAGCGTCTGCGAACTGTCGATGATCCCGAGCTTCACAAAGACCTTGTGACGCTCGGGATGGTTAAGGAGGTCGTGATCGACGGCGGGACGGTTCGCGTCCATGTGGAGTTGACGACGCCGGCTTGCCCCCTCAAAGACAAGATTGCGGCCGACGTTACGGCTGCGGTGAAGCAGATTTCGGGCGTCGCGTCGGTGACGCTCGAGTGGAGTGCGCAGGTGCGGTCGTCACGGTCTGGCGGCCAAACCCTTCCGGGGGTCAAGAACGTGGTCGCCGTGGGCGCGGGCAAGGGCGGCGTCGGCAAGAGCACGGCCGCTGTCCTGCTGGCGTATGGGCTGCACCGTGCGGGTGCCAAGGTTGGGCTCATGGATGCGGATGTCTATGGTCCGTCGCTGCCGACGATGACCGGGGTCGAAGGTGCCAAGCCGGAGGTTCGCGGTGAGATGATCGTGCCGCCGGATGCCGGCGGCGTGAAGATCATGAGCATCGGTTTCATGGTGGACCGCAACAAGGCGTTGATTTGGCGCGGCCCCATGACCCACGGCGTTGTGAAGCAGTTCTTGGAGCAGGTGGATTGGGGCGAATTGGATTATCTGATTGTGGATTTGCCGCCGGGAACGGGTGATGTGCCTCTGAGCTTGGCGCAGTCCATACCGATGACCGGTGCGGTTGTGATCTGTACGCCGCAGGATATTGCCTTGCTCGATGCGCGTCGCGCCGTCCGGATGTATGAGCAGCTCAACGTGCCATGCCTTGGCATCATTGAAAACATGAGCTACTACCTCTGCCCGAAGTGCGGTCACCGTGACGAGCTGTTCGACCACGGCGGGGCCGCCGCAGAGGCTGAGACCCTGGGCGTGCCGTTTCTCGGAGAGATTCCGCTGAACACCAAGGTGCGCATGTACGGAGATGGCGGCGTTCCGGAAAAACTTTTTACCGATACGGACGACTACGTCCGAGCCGCGATCGACAAGGTGGTGGCCAACACGGCCGGGCAGATCAGCGTGCGAAGCCAGCTTCAGGTGCTCGCGCCGACTTTGTCTGTGGAAGAATAGTGCCAAGTCCGTAACACCCCCGCGGGCTGAATGCGATGGAAGCTGAAAGAGAGCCAACAATCATGACGGCGGCCGAACTGCTAGCCCAGCAAATTGAAGACACGCGAGATTGGACGCTCAAGATCATTGCGGATTTTGAGGGCGATGATTGGTCGTTTCAACCGGCACCGGGGGTGGGGCATGCGCTCTGGCTCTGCGGGCATCTTGTGTGTGCTCAGTACCTGTTAGTCCACCAGAGATGCCTCAAACGGCTGGACGTGCTCGATGCGGTGTTCTTGGAGCGGTTTCCGATTGGCAGCGCGGTTAAGGCGGTGGGGGCGTTTGACTATCCTTCAGCGGACAACATCCGGCAAGAAATGGGCCGCGTTCATCAGGAAACCATAGCTGCGGTGCGGGGCATGAGCGACGCGTTGCTGGCGGAGCCGTGCTTCGGCGCGGACGGCAAGACGCCACATCCGCACTACAAGGACAAGGCCGGGGCCGTGTCGCACTGTAGCCGTCACGAGGCGTTTCACGTGGGGCAGCTCGCAACGATCAGACGGTTGCTCGGCAAATCATTCTTGCGGTAGGGCCTTCACTGATGAACGTACAAGTCTTGTTCCTTGGTCCGGCCCGTGATTTTGCCCATGCGGATAGCGCGAGTTTGACGTTGGGAGAAGGTGCCACGGTGGCGCAGGCTCGTGACGTCCTTGCAGAAGGATATCCCGGTTTGAGGGCCGCTATGCCCACGATTCGATTCGCTGTCAATGAAACCTTTGTTGAAGATGCCGCCGCGTTGACCGAAGGTGATGAACTCGCCCTGATTCCGCCGGTGTCGGGTGGCTAGCCCCGAGGAGCTTCCCGTGTCACGCGCCGTCATCCACATCGATGTTGTGGCTACACCGATCAATGCCGAGGACGTGCGTGCGTTTGTTCTTGGCGACCCGGCGCTTGGCGGGATTTGCACGTTCGAGGGTGCGACTCGGGCAGACACCGATGCGACACACGGTGCCATTGCTCGGCTGGATTACGAGGCCTATGACGGCATGGCCCGGCGGCAGATGCAGCGGCTGGCCGAGGAAGCGCTCGAGCAATGGGGGCCGGGTAGGGTGGCTATGGTCCATCGAACCGGTGCTGTTTTGCCGGGCGAGATTTCTGTCATGATCGCAGTCGCGTGCGGTCATCGAGACGGGGCATTCGCCGCGTGCCGCTGGCTTATTGATACGCTGAAACGAGACGTACCCATCTGGAAACGCGACATCTATGAAGACGGCTCTAAGCGTTGGGTTGATCCGACGATTGGCATTAGCGGTAGCAAACGCGACGAGGCGTAGTAGTAAACATGGCCAAGAAACCCACAAGGGCCGCCAAAGGTCAAAAGACACCGGACACCGTACCGGCCATCGAAGAGTCCATCCAAGAGAAGAAGAAACGTGTTCGCCGCATTTTGACCAAGCTCAAGAAGTGCTACCCGCAGGCCGAATGTGCCCTGACGCACCGGAGCCCGTACCAGCTTTTGATCGCGACGATACTGTCGGCTCAATCCACGGATGAAACGGTCAACAAGGTGACTCCGGTTCTCTTCAAGACGTACAAGACGCCGCGAGCACTGGCCGACGCCCCGCGCGAGGAGGTCGAGACAATCATCCATTCGACCGGGTTCTTTCGTCAGAAGGCCAAGAGCATCCAGGGGGCCGCCAAGAGAATCGCCGACGATTTCTCGGGGAAAGTCCCGCAGGACATGGACGATCTGACGTCGCTCCCCGGTGTCGCAAGAAAGACGGCCAACGTCGTGCTCGGCACGGGGTTCGGTATCAATGAGGGCGTCGTCGTTGACACGCACATCGGTCGTCTCGCCACGCGGTTGGCCATGACCTGGACGAGCAAGAACGCCAAGGATGCCGTCAAGATTGAGCGTGACCTCATGGAGATTGTGCCACGAAAGGAATGGACCCCTATGGGCCACACTTTGATCTGGCACGGTCGGAAGATCTGTAGTGCCCGCAAGCCTGAGTGCGAGGCATGTGCACTGGCGAAGCTCTGTCCGTCAGCCTCTTCGTTTGGCTAGCGGGATGAACCGCCCGTGCTGGCTTCGCTTCCCCACGTCCAATAGGCGGTACGTCGTCCTGTGTTACCGCCCCAAGGAGTTCAAAACATGAGCGTGGTTATGCCAGAAGCCTCTCGATGCGTTGGTATTATCAGACTGTATCGGATTCGTGCGGCCTTTTCGGCGATGCTTGACTTTTGTTGCCCGTTACGCGTAGACTGAACATCGATATAGCTATGGCTGTATAGCTCACTCGTGTTGTTTCCGATTCGTGCTGAGGACGGCTCATTGATTCAGTGGGTTGTTGGTCTGTTTGGGGCCGGCGCGACGGATGTTTTCAGAACTACATAGAAGCGGAGGTGGTGGCGTATGCCAAAGGGGAAATTGGTTATTAAGCCTGAGCTCGGGGGGATCGTTAGAACACTCAATACGTTATCGTTCCCCACACGGTTTGCGGTGGAAATCTGTGCGGATTGCAATTTATCTTGCACGATGTGTCATCACGGTTCGATGCGTCGTCCCAAAGGTAATATGCCGTTGGCGTTGTTTAAGAAATGCGCGGACGAAATCGCAGCGATTTCTCCAAGCACTCAGGTCTGGTTTTCATTCTGTGGTGAGCCGCTGCTCGATCCAGAGCGGCTGTTGCAGATGCTCGCTTACGGCAGGTCCGTGGGACTGCGTTCGTTGAACATCAACACCAATGGCATGCTTTTGGTGCCTGAACTTGCGGAGCCAATCTTGGAGTCGGCTCCAAATCTTATCGTTTTTGGCGTGGATGGTTTGACCGGTCCCACGTACGAAAAAATTCGAGTCGGGGGTGATCGGGATATTTTGTATGCCAACATCGAGCACCTATTGGCTGTCCGAGACAAGCGTGGTGGTGGACCGGAAATCCAGGTGCAGTTCATTGAGATGGATGAGAACGAGCACGAACTGGAGGAATACAAGGCTTATTGGCTGGATCGAGGCGCGACCGTCAAGGTGCGCAACAAATTGAGTTGGGGTGGAAAGTTTTCAACGCCTTTGTGTGCTCCCGAATCCGGTCGTATCGCGTGCCCCTGGGCTTTGACCATGATGCACGTGTTTTGGGATGGCCGGGTACCGCGGTGCCCCGGCGACACAGAGGGCGTAGAGGGTGCGGGGAATGCTTGGGATGAGTCCCTTCAGGATCTTTGGAATCGTCTCAGTCCCAATAGGGAGCACCACCTCAACGGTGATTTCGATCTGCTTCCAGAGCGATGCGCCACATGTACAGATTGGATGACAGGCGCTGCGGAGAGAATTCGCCCGCAGTGCAACTGAAAAGAATTGGAACGTGGGACTGCTTGTTCGGCTTCGGGGATGCGGCGATGAAAACCTTATACTTGTGCGGCGCGGGGAATTCGGAGGGCGTGCGGCTTGCGAGCCATATCAACCGAGACTATGCGTTTTGGAATCGAATCGTTCTCTTGGATGATGATAAGTCCAAGCACGGCGGTACACTGATCGACGTCGATATCGAGGGGACGATCGATTGGCTGGCAAGTGTGGATCCTCTGAGTTCGGCTGTGGTCAACCTGGTGGCGAGGACCACCGCTAAGAGGCAGTCGGTTCGTGCGCGGCTTCTCGCATTCGGCATTCCGTTCGCATCGCTCATTCATCCGGGGGTGGACACCGAGGGGGCCGAGGTCGCCACGGACGCTGTGGTCTACCACAACGCCACCATAGGCCCAGAAGTATCCATCGGTGACGGATCGGTCATATTCATGGGGGCGATTGTTGGGCACGAATGTGAGGTGGGTCAGTGTTGCGTTGTCGCGGCAAATGCAGTGCTCAACGCGCGGGTAAGACTTGGCGAGGGCGTCTATGTGGGGGCCAATGCTACGGTGTTGCCGGAGATTAGCATCGGCAAAGGTGCTACGATCGGCGCGGGGTCGGTCGTGATTCAAGACGTACCGGATGGTGCCACGGTCATGGGCGTTCCAGCGCAGATCATTGCAGGGGTGAATCAGCAAGACTTGCCGGATGCCGCGAATCGTTCAGGGCGGCGTGAAGGATCCATCATCAGTAGCGCTGCCGCGGAGTCAGCCATCAGGGCCATCTGGGAGGTGGCGCTTAAAAAGACAGGGTTTGGTGCCAGCGAGAACTTTTTTGATTTGGGAGGGACTTCGCTTCTAGCGATTCAGGTCCACGGTGAGATTCAGCGGTCGATTCATAGGGAGTTTCCCGTTGTTGATCTCTTCAGGTTTCCGACGCTTCAATCATTGGCGTCTCATCTTGGAATGCAGCCTGGGCGTGACCAGCCGAGTTCGAAACGTATTAGTCGAACGGAGATTCGCAAGGCACGCATCGCTCGGAGGGCTTCTTGAGTTCATGCACGCTCACGTTGCCGTGCGGCACAAAAGATGCTAACGGGCGCGGCGCGTGGCATGCTTTTTCTTAGGGGGAGCGATCTTTGTTTTCCGGGTGGTTTTGGAACGCTGCGTCAGTTGATGTTTCTTTGTCAGGTCTCGGACCGTGGTTCCATAAGCGAAATCATGGAACGAGGCGCGAACAATTTTCCATTTGTCGTGGCCGGCGCACGGATCGTCATCGCTACAGGTCGTGTTGCCGAACGGACAGGGGCGTCGGTCCGCCAACACCACCTCGAACGGCTGAAGGATCTCGCCAAGGCAGATTTTTTCCGGCGGAAGCGCTAGGGAAAATCCGCCACCTTTACCTGGAGATGCGGTCAACACCCCGAACCGAACGAGCGTGGCCAGCACAGCCGAGAGGTACTTTTGTGGCACATCTGTAGCCGTCGCGATCTTAGGGCCGGAGATTGGCCATGCGTCGGGATTGTTCGCGATGTAGAGGGTCGCTTGCAGTGCGTATTCCCCGGTTCGTGTGAGCATTGGCGCGTTGTCATCCTTGGGCATGAAAGTCATCGGTTACCCTGATACCAGCCAGTGTGATCGTAGGCGAAGGAACGCATGGCGTCGATACCGCCGCGTATGATTCGTTGCCAAGCGGGCGTGGCCACGGCTTGTGGCGATAAGGTGTGCGGGGCCACCAGGCAACATCCCATCGCTCGGATTTTCGGCAAGCGACAAGGTTCATGCTGGCGACGATGTACGGGCCGCCCCTTTCTGGACGACCTCAGCCATCATGCGGGTTCTTGTGTGCGGTTTTTGTTGGTCCGAGCCAATGTTGAAGATTCGGAGTTACTACCATGTTTCACAATTGGTATGACTATGGCATCTCATCCCGAGCCGCAAGATTCAGATTGCGCGGCGCTGGAATGCCGACCCTTGCACGAACCCGAGAAACCGTGCTGACTGAAGCCTGCGGCTCAGATAGCCGTGGAACTTGTGAAACGCGGTACTACGTATGGCGATGAATCGCTTCGGTAGTGTCCGTCAAGTTACGGACCGGAGTGGTCGCCGCGATCCATACACGAAATCAAGTCCAGCCTATGGTGAACCCAGGACCAAGCGGAAGCCGTAGCTCGCGCCGCGGCGATCGGCGGGGCGATCGTATCGGACCGCGCAGCGAAGAAACGCAGCGTCCCCGAGCCAAGAACCACCGCGTATCGCACGAGAACCGCCGGTTGCTGGTCCGCGCGGGTTGTCATATTCGCTCGTCTCGTAGTATGACGGACTGAACCAGTCGTTGCACCATTCCCACGCGTTACCGCTTATATCATACAATCCGTAACCATTGAGCATGGAGGGGCCGGTAGGTGTCTGTCCGCCATCGAAGTACCCTGCGGGCGTGGTCCATGGTTGGGCATTCACTTCGTATGGATCCGCGGAGTTCCAATAGTTGGCATTTGCTCCGTTGATACTATCCCCCCAGGGGTATCGGCGGTATGGCGCTCGCTCGCCTCCACGGGCTGCGTATTCCCATTCCGCTTCAGTTGGAAGGCGGAACCCGTTCGCATCAAAGTCGCAGTCCCAGGTTGTTAGGTCGTAGCAGGGTGACCGTCCGTCCTGTTCACTCCTCCAGTTAGCATAAGCGGCGGCCCCGTACCAACTCACTTCTAGCATCGGGTGAAGCTCTTTTCCAGGGATGACGCTGAAGTGGCCATGGCTGAGGCGTATGCGGCTGTCAGCGTCAACATCGCTTATCTCACAGTAAACTTCGGTTCCACCAGCAGGGTATATGAGACCGTCAACCACCTCGATCGAGCCTTGAGATAACGCCGCGCTGAGAAAATCTGCGTACTGTTGGTTGTGGATTTCGTGAATGTCCATGTAAAACGAGTCGACGAAGATAGCGTGAACGGGTAGTGCGTCTGCCATCGCATCATGGTGGTCGCCCATGGCGATTTCGCCACCGGGAATGAGCGTCATCCCGCAGGGTGAACCAATCAGGCCCACAGATCTACCATAGAGTACCGCATAGTCCGATAGCTCGATTTCTCCGTTCGCGTTGCAGTCGAACGGGGCGAGACATGATGGTTCGGGCGTAGGGCCGAAGCAGTTCTGAAATACCGAGACATCGGCCAGAACACTTCCGAATACACTCTGCGTGGACCCGGTTGGCCGTCCGGATGTTTCGACCACCGTTTCGATGATCCCGCGTCGGAAATCCCAATCGACCGCATCTGAAGGAAGTACGTTGACGAGCCATACCGCTGATGCCACTAGTAGAAGGAAGTTTCTCTGTTTCATGTTTCGATGCTCCTCTGTTGGATGCCGCAGCCTTGTCGCAGTCGAGCGAGACGACGGCATGATCCGCGTATGTCAATGTCCCTGGCGGGAGTCCTTCGTCAGCG
>JAJRSR010000053.1 GCA_024278695.1 Planctomycetota bacterium
TCACGTTGCCCAAGGCGGCTACCGCAAAGGCTCGAAGGATCGAAGTCAAGACGGCGTAGCAGCGAGCCAGCCGGCAAGCACGAGAAAGGCCCCCGAATCGCCAACGCGACTCGGGGGCCTTTTTGCGTGCTATGGGACGCGACGCGATTGCCTACTTCACACGCGAATACGTTATCGAAATGACGGTGTAGTCATCTCCGGCGTGAAGATCGATAATGTCGAACGTGTGGTGGTCTGCGTCGATGATCTTAGTGACATACTTCACCGTACGCCCCACGACCTTGAGCGCGGGCTCGTCCATCTCTCCGTAATAAGTAAACACACCCGTCTCAGGGTGCCGCATGCCCGCCATCGTAAGTGCGTTCGTACCCATGTTTGAATACCACGAGCTGACATACAGGTTTCGGAAGTTGTCATACCCCGTCATCCCGAAGCCCTCATAGGGCTGCCCCATCATGGTACCCTTGTGGACATCCTGAATGAACCGGCCATCCAATACCCACTTCATCACGGAAGTGCCTTCCGACTCCATAGCCGGTGAACCCGGACCACCCATGTATATTTTGGTCTTGGTTTTCCAGGTGCCAACAAAGTAGTCAAGATGTTTATGATGGTCGCCGGGTGCCGCGAGTTTAGCCCACAGCGCCATCTCGGCCTGCTGTTCGGCAGTCATGCCGCCACCCTGTTCCTGATCACCGACCAAGGCGCTCGCCGCAAACGTCACCCCGAGCACCAAAGCTAGCGCCAAGAGTATTGTGTATCGCTTCATGAATCCGTTCCTTTTCTTACTGATTCCATTTCTTCCGGCATGCCGAACTCAGCATTAACACGGGCCTTCCGCAAAACACTTGGCCGCCGCTTTGTCGATCTCCTCCGGCGTCATGTCCTTGACGTGCGTTCCAATCGTCCAGTGATGCCCGAACGGGTCGGCCACCTTGCCCATCCGATCACCCCAGAACATGTCCGCTGGCTTCATCAACTCCGTCGCCCCGGCCGCCATGGCGCGGTCAAAGCTCGCATCGACATCCGGCACATACATGTGAACGGTGATTGTCGTGCCTTTGAGCGTTTCGGGGGCTTTGGCTCCGGGTCCAGGACCGGGACATTCCTGACTCATCATCATGCGCGAGCTCCCAAACTGAAGCTCGGCGTGCATCACACCTTTTCCATCCGGACCGGGCATGCGACAGATCTCTTCTGCGCCGAAGGCTTTGGTATAAAAATCAATGGCCGCGTTGCCATCAATGACAGTCAGATACAATGTCAGCGTCCCGTATCCTTCGGGAACAGGTTGAACTTGATTTGCCACAGCGACGTCCTTTTCTTTCTTGGGATCGATCCGTAGGTAATCGACGCACGACAACGCGCCGGCCAAACGCGACCGATCGACAAACGCACCGGTCTCAACCGTCATCCTACCGCGTGGGCTATCAATCACCAATGTGAAGTTGTCAGTATTCCTCACCGGACGCAGAATCCCACTACACATGCGCAGCAGTTCGGAGCGCCGTAGCTCAAAACATATCCCGGGTTGTCGCTCTAACGAGCGCTGCCGGGAATGGGACGGCGCGAATTGTTGTGAAGCGCATCAACGGCATGCCGTTCGGCTTTTTTCGCCGATCGCTTGTTTTGAACCGTTACAGCGAACACGCTTCGCGCGTGGGCTCAATTCGCGTCAGGAAGGGGGTCCGGTTCGATGACCGCAAATACGGCATCAACCAGTCCGTTTAGAATCGACGTCACACCGCTCTGGACGGCTGGGCCTGCGACGGTACGAAACTCTCTACCTAAGCTGCACCCGCTCGCCATGACCGCTATGGTGACGGCCATCGTTGCGGTTCCCCACCTGTACGTCTTGTCGCTCATCATCAAACTCCCCGTCTTTTGGGTCTCAACTGACTGTTCGGTCGTATCGGTGCGTGGGGTTTTCGGTGATGAGGCGTTCTTTGCGGGCTAAGCGTTGGCAACAAGACAAACCAATGCCTGCGGCGAAAACTGCGCGTGATTTCGCAATAACCCTATGCCGTTACGGTAGCGTGATAGGAGCCGTAGATCATACGAACGGCCACGATGGCGAGCAGTACGAAAAACGCGATCTTCACCGTCCGCACTCCGATCCGATGCGTGAGACGACTGCCGAATAAGCTGCCGATGATGGCCGTCGGTATCAGGGCGAGCGCAAGGTACACGGGACGGAATGATCCGCCATGCTCGATCAGGTAAGCGTAGTTCTTCGCCGTGGCACCCACGAGACTCGTCGCGATGATGACGGTGGCTGAGTTCGCAATGGCGCGGCGGATCGGCATCCCCAAGAAGCGGCGCTGCAGCGGCACGGCCAACGCCCCACCACCCACACCAAAGAGCCCCGCAAGCACGCCGGTGGGCACGGAAACGATGGCAGCTAGCCGCCATGTCGGCCGCTGGAGTTCCGCCGGCTCCAACTCACGCGGCTTCGGCACGAACAACCGGTAGATGTCCACGCCGCACAGTGACAGAAGAAAAAAACCAAACGCTCCGCGCAGCAGCGACTCCCCGGAACCACTGAAAATCGAAAGCTCGCTCAACGCCACACCCACAAGCACCGCGACGAGCGCCAGCGGCATAAGACGCAACACGGTGGACCGATCAACAGCGTCGGCCCTGGCATGTTGGTAGACGGCCGGCACGACCACGAAAAAATTAACGATCATCGCAGCGGCCTGGTAGAGGTGTTGATCCGGACCGAAGACCTCCGTCATGGCCGGGATCATGACAATACTGCCGCCGACGCCGAGCAACCCGCCGATGACACCAGCAGCCAAGCCGATCGCAAGTAGTTCAATAATCTGAATCGGTTCCAAGCGGCGACTCCCGGCGCTGACCGGCATGACGGCCGTCAACCACCACAGGACACAAAACGACCAGGCGGGTGCCCCATGTTTCGCGCGGCGAAGGGTGGGGGACGGAAACCGCAGCGTGCATTCACGACGCACCCTATTAACTACTGGACACGAAACCGCCCGACCACGCAACACGCGAGCAATCTTCGCGTTCGCCACGCCACCGGCAGTTCACAGAACCGTGTTCATAGAATCAACATGGCGTCGCCGTAGCTGAAGAAACGGTATTCACTAGCCACAGCATGACGGTAGGCCTGCCGAACGCGATCCACGCCGCCGATAGCCATGACCAGTGCTAAGAGTGTGCTGCGCGGCAGATGGAAATTGGTGAGCAGCGCGTCTACGACCCGGTAGCGGTATGGGGGGTAGATGAAGATATCCGTCGAGCCTCGCGTGGGCTGAATCTGTTTCTCACCGTCGGCTTGCTGCGCGGCAGTTTCAAGCACACGCACGCTCGTGGTGCCGACGGCGATCACGCGACCCGACCGAGCCTTACAAGCGTTGATCGCGTGCGCCGTCGCCTCCGATATTTCATACCGCTCGCTGTGCATCGTGTGGTCGTGCAAGACGTCCACGTCGATCGGCTTGAACGTCCCGAGCCCAACGTGCAGCGTGACGAACGCGATCTCGACACCGCGCGTACGGATCTCCTCAAGCATGGCATCCGTAAAGTGAAGACCGGCCGTGGGCGCGGCAACGGCACCGGCGTTTTTCGCGTAGACGGTCTGATAGCGTTGCTGATCGTCCGCGTCCGCGCCGCGATCGACACCGGCCCGCTTGATATACGGCGGCAGCGGCGTCGTGCCGATCTTGGCCAGCGTCTCCTCGGCCGGCCGCACAGGGTCCACGCTCACCCACCAATGCCCCATGCCGATAGACTCAACAAGCTCGATCGAAATCCCGTCGGCGTTTTCGTTTGCCGGGATCAGCCGTTCGCCCACACGCAACCTGCGCGAGCCTTCGAGCATCACACGCCATCGACCAGGCTCCACCGCTTCAAGAAACAACCCGCGCACCCGCCCGCCGGTCTTGCGTACAAGCGATAGCTTGGCCGGGATGACCCGCGTGTCGTTGAGCACGAGAAGATCACCGCTGCGAAGAAGCTCCGGCAAGTCCGAGACGCCGCGATCTGCGCGAGCGGTCGAAAAGCCATCCGCGCTGCGATCGACCACGAGCAGCCGAGCATCCTCCCGGTTGGCCGGCGGTGCCTGCGCAATCAGACGCTCAGGCAAATCGAAATCGAGATCGGATAGCGTGAACGGCTCACGCAGCCGCGATCCCTCACCCCCAACCGATGATTTGCTTTGGTTCGTCATGCCGGGTGATATGCCGGTAAACCCGACTACCGTCAATAGCGCCGCGTCTAGCTCTCGTGGTGAAGCCTCATGGCCCATGCTACGATGAACCCATGCCGAAGAAGCAGAGAAACTGGCTGGCGAGACAACTCCGAGCACGCACCGGACCGGTGGCGTGGCTGGGGTATGCGCTGGTCCGGATGATTTTCGCAGGCATGCAGATCTTTCCGATCGAGTGGAACCTGTTTGCGGCACGTGCCCTGGCTCGGGGCTGGCGGCGGGTGATGCCCCGGCACTACCGCCGCGCCGTGGAGCACCTACGGGCCGCCTACGGAGACACCAAGACCGACGCCGAGATCAAACGCATCGCCCTGGCGTGTCTCGAATCGACTGCGATGTTCGCCGTGGAGACGATCTGCCTGCCGCGCCGGATCAACCAGTTCACCTGGAACCGCTACATCAAGACGCACAACTTCGAGGAGGCGCTTGGTGTGATGCTACGAGGTCGCGGTGCGATCCTGCTGACCGGACACTACGGATCGTTCGAGCTGATGGGGCACTTGGCCGCTTGCCTCGGGCTGGAGATCGTGTCGGTCATGCGCCCGCTGGATAACGAATACCTGAACCGGTACCTCGTGAAAAGCCGCGCCGTCAACGGCCAAACGCTCCTCGATAAAAAGGGGGCCATGCAATTCGCCGAGGGGCACCTGGCAACCGGCGGACTGCTCGCTTTCATCGGGGATCAGGACGCGGGGCGCAAGGGCGTGTTTGTGGACTTCTTCGGAAGACCGGCCTCCACCTACAAATCCATCGGGCTGCTGGCGATGCAAGCGAAGCTGCCTGTCATCGTCTCCTACGCGCGCCGCCGCGGCCACACGCCGTGTTATGACGCGGGCGTGCAGCGCATCATCTATCCGAGCGAATGGGCCGAGCAAGACGACCCGCTCCGCTGGATCACGCAGGAGTACACCAGCGCGATCGAAGCCTTTGTGCGTGAAGCACCGGAGCAATACCTTTGGATTCACCGAAGGTGGAAGAGCGAACCGCGCAAACGAAAGTAAGCAGTTCGAACAGTTAAGTACCCAAGCGCCGGGTGGCCCATGGCTTTAGCCGTGGGGGACACGAATCCCGTGCGTCTAACTCACTAACGAAATCCGCCGGACCGATAGAATTGACCAGAGTTCGCGGAGCCCATCGCGTCCGCCGATTCGACTCCCCCACCTCTAAAGAGATGGGCCGCCCACCCAAAGAGATTCAACCACCCGCTCTGCGGCACTACGAAGCGTGACAATCTTCCGGCGTCAATTCCAAACGAATCAGGCGGTGCCGCCGCTGCCCGGTGGATGCGTTTCCGATGAGGTGAAACTCCTCACCCACTGTGCGGAACCCCGCGCGACGGTAGCATTGCAACGCCGGGGTGTTCGCGGGGAACACCACGAGAATCAACCGTTCGGCTTTGTGGTTCTCAAACGCCACGCGTGCCAGCTCTACTACAAACCGACAACCGAAACCGCGCCGCTGATGGGCCGGATCCACGACGACATGCCCCACCCAAAGCTGAGCCGGATTGGCACGCATTGGGTTCAGTTCACCGTAGCCGATCGGCTCCGCGCCGCCATCGAGATGGAGCCCGTACGCCTTGCCGCCCACGCGCGGCCACGCGCGAACCTTCTCCAGCGTCAGCGGCCAATCCGTGCTCGGGGCAAGCCAGCGCAGGTCAGCCGGAGACGCCACCCAGCCGACGATGGAGCCGGCGTCCCGGTCGTCGAATCGACGAACGTCCAAGCGGTGCGTGGTATTCGCGGGAGCCATGGCCATAGCGGCGACAACCTCGTTAGTCCTAGCAGCGTGGAACGCACCGGGTGCCGGGCATCTCCACAGTGTCACATCGGCCGACGCGTTTACCGAACTACACCGCACGAGCGGCTGCCTCGCCGGGACGCACGCAACGGGCTCAGGATAACGGGAAAGGCCGGAAAACTCGATTCCCGGCGGAAAAATCGGGCCGTACGGGGTGCAAGATCGGATCGGCGGACGCCCCGTTCTTCGGATACTCCCGAAAGGTGGGGGGGGGGAAGTACCCAAAAAACTCCGTCAATGGTTGAAACATTCAGCGGGCGACTGGCCACAACCGTGACCGATGACACCGCGAAACCGATGAAAACTGCCCGGGACTGGAATCGAACCAGCACGTCCATATTTGGACACAAGCACCTCAAGCTTGCGCGTCTGCCAATTCCGCCACCCGGGCCATTGGTCCGGAAAGTCTAGCAGCCCATCCGCGCGCGTCAACCAAACGGCATCCGGAAAAACACGCCTGGGTGCAAGACAAAATTGGCAGATGGGTGGCATGGACAAACGCCGCAGGATCGGGCTTGTGAGGGTTCAGTGGATGCGGCTTGCGGCGTTTGCCCGTGATGACGCAACAGGGGGAAACACGGGCAAGCGTCGCCCCGGGAACTTTTTTCTGTGCTCACAATGCCATGACCACGACGCTTGTCCGTGCCGCCCCACGTACAACCGCCCCATCTGTCTGGCACCCAACACACCTGGTTCATGACAGTTTGAGCGGTTTTGATTGAGACGGCACCCTGCGTTGGACTTGCCCATCCCCGGCAGCATGTGAGAAAAAGTGTGGGTCACTTGCTTGGGGCGCTTGTTTTAGGGTACAAAGCAACCGTCGGACCCGGAAAACCCTGCACAAAGGAACGAAACCAATGTCAACGCTTCGATCATACAAGACGAGAATACGCCGAATCTGCAACCTGAGACCAACAAGCCCCCGCACGGGTGTGCTTTCGGCGTGCTGTCTTATCGCCATTGCGGCGTTCGTTCCGGCCTCTGCCTCTCGCGCGGGGGATTGGCCCGGGTTTCGCGGAGTGGATGGCCAGGGAATCGCCCCTGAATCCACGACGCTCACCCAATCCGAGGCCGTCCAACTGGACGTCGCTTGGAAAACGCCCATCGGCAGTGGCTACTCCGGCGTCGCCATCGCCGACGGACGTGCGGTCACGATGTTTTCCGACGGCACGAACGATGTGGCCGCCAGCTTCGACGCGAAGACCGGCAAGGAACAATGGCGGTACACGATCGACGCGACGTACAAGGGTCACGACGGTTCGCACACCGGCCCCATCACGACGCCATGCCTCGCGGCCGACCATGTGATCGGCTTGTCGCCGCGCGGACGGCTCTTCGGGCTCGATGCGGCCACCGGTAAGCTGAACTGGTCGACGGATCTCGTCAAAGACCACGGCGCGAAAAAACCGCACTATGGGTTTTCCACCTCGCCGATCTTCGCGGAAGGCGTACTCGTGGTTCAGGTCGGCGGCGCGCAGGGCGCGATCATGGGGTTTGACCCGACAAGCGGCAAGCGGCTCTGGTCTGCCGGGGAAGACGGCGTGCAGTATCAATCGCCGGTCGCCCTGACCGGACCAGACGGCAAGACCATCGTCGTGGCCGCCTCCGACAAGAAGCTGTTGGCCGTAGTGCCAAACGATGGCACGGTTCTATGGGACTACGATCACGGTGGCAACGGCGCGACCGGCGCGGGGAGTATCACGCCGGTACCGGCCGGTACGAATCGGTTCTTCATCGCCCATAAGGGCAATGCTTCGAGCGGCCTGAGCGTCTCACACGATGGCGACACCCCCGAGGTGACCAGCCTGTGGGAGTCGCGCACCATCCGCAACAGTTACAACGTCCCCGTGTACCAGGGCGGCTATGTCTACGCCTACAGCTCTCGATTCTTGACTTGTGTAGACGCAAAAACCGGTGAGAGTGCGTGGCGGTCGCGGGCGGCTGGGGATGGGTTCACGATTCTCGTGGACGGTCATCTCGTGATCGCGAGCAAGGACGGCACGGTCCACGTCGCCAGGGCCACCCCCGAGGGCTACGCCGGCGTGACCAAGATGCAGGTCTGCGACGAACTCATCTGGGCGCCGCCGAGCTTCGCCGACGGCAGCATCTTCGTCCGCAGCATGGGTGAGTTGGCACGGATCGACATCCACTCGAAGCAGGGTGGCATCACGCCCGAACCGACAATGGCGGCCGCAAAGACCAAGTTTGATCGTTTTCTCCGAACGGTGGAAGCCGCAACGGACAAGACCGCACTCGTCGATCGCTTTATGAAAGTCCAAAACTCCTTCCCGATCATCGAGGGCGACAACATGATCCATTTCGTCTACCGCGGCGAAGCGACCGACGTCGCAGTGGCCGGGGATGTCATTGGCGGACGGCAAGAGCGCGTCATGACGCGGCTTGCGGGCACGGACTTGTTCCACTGCACGGTCACGATGGAACCGGACGCACGCACGAACTATGTGTTCATCAAGGACTACGAGCAAATTCTTGACCCGCGAAACGATCGCGCCACAGCCACAACGGTCTACGGCAAGGAAATGCAGATCTTCAGCGGCGAAGGCGCGATGCCCATGTCGTGGGTGTCCATGCCCAAGTGGCACGAGCCCAAACACCTCGTCGCAGCGTCGGGTGGGATCAAGGGCCGTCTGGATACCATCGAACTGGACAGCAAAGCACTCGAAGCCAAGGTCACGGTCAACGTCTATGTGCCTGCGGGATACGAAGGCTCGAAGGGGCGCTTCCCTGTCGCGTACGTTCACAACGGCAAGGACGCACTGGAACGTGGGAAGTGGGTCACCACGCTCGACAACATCTGCGGCAAGAACGTTCAGCCCATGCTCGTCGCTTTTTTCAGCAACCCAACGCGAGGCAAGGGCAAGGCGTACGCAGAGATGTTCGCGACGGAACTCGTGCCGCTGATGGACAGCACCTACCGCACCATCGCGTCGGCCGAGGGTCGTGCGAGCATCGGCATGGGCTTCCCGGGGGTGACCGCGCTAGCCGTAGCATTATCACAACCGGGCGTCGTGGGCAAAGTGGGTCTGCAATCGCTCTTTATGTTCGGGTCGATGCGGGCTCCGATCGATGAACACCTCAAGACGGCGAGCGAGCAGCCGATCACGATCTATCAAGAATGGGGCAAGTATGACCTGCGCAACCCGCAAGAGGCCTGGGACTTGGCCCAGACCAATCGAGACTTGGCCAAGGAACTTCGCGACAAGGGCTACGACCCGCGCGGCGGCGAAGTCCACGACGGCACCGGCTGGTCAAGCTGGAGCCTTCGCACCGACGTCATGCTGAAAACGCTTTTCCCGAAGGGATAACAAGACGGCAGCAACCGTGGGTTCTACGCTTCCCTGTGTTTCTTGCTCATGCTTGTGTTTCCGCTCGTGCATGCGTGCCTACTCATGTATGTGTGCCTGCTTGTGCTAGCGCCGTTTCCAAGAAGCTTGGTGCTCTTTCTCCCCCCTTACCAAGGGGGGAGCTAAGGGGGTTCTTCGAGTTTCGACCGCCATACGAATTCCGCAGTGCCGCGCGATCGGGTGCCCCATACCTGAAAGAGTTTTGTGGTCAAGCGTTTTTCCTGCAGGTCATTTCCGTACGCCTTCCATGCCCTCTCGCGTCTTCGCGATGGGTTCGGCAGAAGCGCTGATTCGTTGACCGAAGCTTCCGTTGATCGA
>JAJRSR010000054.1 GCA_024278695.1 Planctomycetota bacterium
GCATTGACCACGCCGATCACGGCCAACACGATCATCGGACCGTGAAACGCATGATGCTCCGGCATGGCGAACGCACTGCTAAAAATGAAGAGCTTGCCAAGAAAACCGGCCGTCGGCGGGAAGCCCATCAGGCTAAACACGCAAACAGCCAACCCCAGCGCCGCGGCCGGCGCACGAGACGCAAAACCGGAAAGATCTTCCAGTGTTTCCATGTCTCGCCCGTCATGTTGGTACGCACTGAGCACGGCAAACACGCCGAGGTTCATCACACCGTACACGGCGATGTAGAAAAACATGGCGGCCACACCATCCTGCATGTAATCCACGCCATAAGCCGGACCCGGCCCCACAAGCAGCCCGATCAGCATGTAACCGGTGTGTGCGACGCTCGAATAGGCGAGCATACGCTTGACGTTTTTCTGCAACAGCGCGAGCACGTTTCCGGCCGTCATCGTCACGGCCGCGATGATCCATACGAGCCACATCAGATCACTCGGCAGCGTCCAATTGAACGCGACAAACAGCTTGACCATCGCGATCATGCCGGCGAACTTCGGCACGAAACCAAGCAAGCCCGTCACCGGCGACGCGGCCCCCTCGTACACATCCGGGGCATACACATGAAACGGAACGGCCGCCACCTTGAACGCCAAACCGCAAAACGCCAGCAGAAAGCCGATCTTCGCGGTGGTGCCCATCATCAGATTCGACGTGGCCCCACTCGCGGTCACGTCATGGATCAACGTCGTGCCGGCCGAGCCATACAAAAAGCTGAAACCATACGCGAGCACCGCCGCCGCGAGCGCCCCGAGGAAGAAATACTTCACGGAGGACTCCGCAGCCCGTGAGTCCTCACGACTCAGCGCGATCAGCACATACGTCGGCACCGAAACCAACTCGATCGCGAAAAACAGCACGACCCAATCATTGGCCGAAGCCGTGAGAAGCACGCCCAACAGCGAAAACAGGATCATGGCCATGTATTCGCCGCGTTCATGGCTGAGCCCACGCGACCAGTTGACCAGTAGGACCAACACACTCACACCAAGCCCGATGACCCGCGCATAATAAGTAATCGACGTGAGCCAAAGCCCCAGCGCAAACTCATCACCAGCCGGACGACCCGACCGAAGCGAGACCAACAGCGCAGCCAGAAGCGTCACCATCGCAACTGGAGAAGCCCAAGCGCCGCCGCCCCTTTCGCGAGAACCACCGGCCAGCAGCGCGGCGCAAGCGCCGATCAAAAGAATCAGCTCCGGACCAAACATGGACATCACTGCACTAATCGTCATGCCGCGCCCCCCGTGTCACGAAGCTCGTAACGATGGAGTCAACGCCGCCGTCCAGATCAAGGTCGTCACCACCACGACGCGGAAGAACGCCACCCCTACGCGGGAGAACATCGTACCCGACTTCCCCCCTTTCCAAGGAGGGACCGAAGGGGGGCCGGGTGCCCCACCTCTTTAGAGGTGGGGAACTCGAATCGTCAGACGCGACGACCTCGATTGACTCCCGATTCGCATCCTCCACGGCTGAAGCCGCGGGCCGCCCATCGAACGGCCCACCATCCACCACCGATTCATACCCCGCCACCGTCTCCAATAAAATATGCTGACGCGTAGCAATCTCGAACGTGTGAAGCAACGGCTTCGGATAAACACCAAGTACGACACAGCAGATGGCCAACGGCATGAGAATCCCTTTTTCCCGGCGCGTCAGGTCTTGGGTCAAACCCGCAGAGAGGTCCGGCGTGTTGGGCGGCTCCTTGAGCGGACCAAACAGCAAACGCTGGCACATCCAAAGCATGTAGACCGCACCGAGAATAATCCCCAGCGCCGCAGGGATGGCATAACCGTAACCCAGCGGCCCTTCGACCAGCCGATCCGTCGTTTGGCCGGAGGTGGCCGTTCCGAGAAGCACAAGAAACTCGCTCACAAACCCGTTAAGCCCGGGCAGGCCGATGCTCGACAGCGTGAAAAACACCAAGAAGAACGCCAGCCACGGCATCTGCCGCGCGAGCCCACCGATCTTGTTGATGTCACGCGTATGGTACCGCTCATATACAAATCCGACGATCAAAAACAACGCCCCGGTCGAGAGGCCGTGGTTAATCATATAGAGCACGCCGCCCGTCGCGCCGGCGATCTTCATGCTGAACAGACCGAGCATACAAAAACCAAGGTGTGACACCGAAGAGTAAGCCACCAGCTTCTTGACATCCGTCTGCACCCACGCCGCCAACGCCGCGTAGATGATCCCAATGATGGCCAGCACCGCGAAGATCGGTCCGAGTTTGACGGCCGCGATCGGAAGAATCGCCAGACCGAGGCGACAAAAGCCATACGTCCCCAGCTTGAGCAACACACCCGCAATAATCACACTGCCAGCCGTTGGTGCTTCGGTGTGCGCCAGCGGTAGCCACGTATGCACGGGAAACAGCGGGACCTTCACCGAGAAGCCGGCCGCAAACGCCAGGAACACCCAGATCTGCACCGACGTCGGGATGTACCCGCGTTGACCAAGGTACACGAGCTCCTGGATGTTCAACGTGACGTAGCCCAGGTGCTTGCCGGACCAATACGCGAGAAACACAACGCCAGCGAAAGTCAGCACGCTGCCGGCAAGCGTAAAGATAAACAGCTTGTTGGCGGCCTTGCGCCGATTCGGACCGCCCCATATCCCCACAATGAAAAACAGCGGGATCAACGTGAACTCGAAGAACACGTAGAACAGTAGCAGGTCCAACGAGCAAAACACACCCATAAGCCCCGTCTGAAGTAGCAGGAGCAGTGCATAATACTCGCGCTGACGTTTGCGAATCCCCGTAAAGCTCGACAAAATCGCAATCGGCATCAGCAGCGCCGACAACATCAACAGCCAGATGCTGATTCCATCGACGCCGACACGGTAAGCAATATCAATCGTCGGGTAGGTCGTTGCGTCGAGCAGCACCGTCTCGCCCGTGGTGATCCACGGTATGTAGTGCCGGAGCAGATAGTCGGCGCTGCCGAACTCATCGACCGGAGCGTGGATATAGAACGCCACCATCGCGGTGCATGTCAGAACGAACGTCACGCTCGAACACAACAACGCAGTCGCACCGGCCGACCGGTTCGCGGCGCGCGACGGCAACATAATCATCAACGCGCCGACCGCCGGCAGGAAAATAATCATCGTGAGGATCCAACTGTCCTCACGAATAGCAAAATTGTGAACAAGAAAGTCCATCATAGCAGCGTTACTAAGCCGAGTTCCACAACACTACAAGCATAATCACGGTGATACCGATCACCATCGTCAACCCATACCCCTGCACCGCGCCGCCCTGAGCCGTACGAAGCAAATAACCCAGACCACGCGGCACAGCCGTCACCAACCAAACAAGCCCGTCGATCAGATAATCATCCAACCCGACGCAGACGCGACCGGCCTTCTTCGCCGGCTCCACGAGCCCGGCGTCGTAAGCCTCATCCACATACCATTTGTGACCAGCGGCTTTGTGAGCGCCAGGCCAGGAAGCCTTCGCCAAGCCCGCGATCCAAGGCTGCTTCACATACAACAAATACGCCGCAAAAATGCCCAGCGCCGCGAGCCCGCCCGACACCACCATCAAACCGTAGGCTTGCCAGAAACTGGGATGCGCCGCACCGTGTCCCCCGTGAACCGGGTTGGCCGCCATGAACGTATTGGCGAACACGGGCTCCAGAAAATGATGGAACGGCTTCGCACCGACGCCCAAGTAACCCGCACCGATCGCCCCGACACTCAGCACGAGCAACGGGAACAACATCCACCCGCCGGACTCGTGTGCGTGGACGCCCTCGGGGATTTTCTCATCACCGGCAAACGCCAGGAAGACCATGCGAAACGTATAAAACGCCGTCAGCAACGCCGTCACCAAACCGACCGCGCCGAAAACCGGGTGAGCCGTCAGCGCATGATGGATGATCTCGTCCTTGCTGAAGAACCCACTCAGCCCCGGCACACCGGCCAGCGCCAGTGACCCAAGAAGAAACGTCGCAAAAGTCCACGGCAGCACCTTCCGCAACCCGCCGAAGTGCCGCACATCAATAATGCCGCCCATCGCGTGCATCACGCTACCCGCACCGAGAAACAACAGCGCCTTGAAGAACGCGTGCGTAAACAGATGAAACACGGCCGAATCCGCCGCATATACACCGATGCCCAGCACCATGTAACCAAGCTGGCTGATCGTGGAGTACGCCAGGATCCGCTTCATGTCCGTCTGCACCAGCGCAATGCTGGCCGCAAAGATCGCCGTGGTCGCACCAACGATAGCGACCACCATCATTGCCGTGGGAGACGCCGTGAAAATAGCGCCGCACCGCGCGATCATATAGATACCGGCCGTCACCATCGTCGCGGCGTGAATCAGCGCGGATACCGGCGACGGGCCTTCCATCGCATCGGGCAGCCACACATGCAACGGCAACTGAGCACTCTTGCCACACGCCCCGCAAAACAACAGCAGCGCGATAGCCGTGATCGTCCCCTGGGCCAGCGCGTGCCCGTTCGCGTCGAGCCCCTGCCGGACCATGTCAAAAACCACCTGGTACTCGATCGAGCCGAAGGTGAGGTAGATCAGCAGGATCGCCAGCCCGAAGCCGAAATCGCCTACGCGGTTGACTAAAAACGCCTTCTTCGCGGCCGCAGCGGCAGCGGGCTTATCGTAGTAGAAACCGATCAACAGGTAGCTGCACAGCCCGACCGCCTCCCAGCCGAGATAAAGCAACAGGAAGTTGCCGCCGAGCACCAGCGCACACATTGCAAACACGAACAACGCCAGATAGGCGAAAAACCGCTCGTAGCCGCGTTCACACGCGCCGTGGTCCCGCATGTAGTCGCGCGAATAAATCACCACCAGCAGCGCCACACCGGTCACGGTCATCAGCATGATCGCCGTCAGCGGGTCAACCAAAAACTCCACGCGAAACGCCTTACCCACACCAGCCAACAGCCAGTCGTAGATCGGGATCAATACCGGAAAGCCCGCGCCATGCCCCGCGCGGACCTGCAAAAACAGCATCACCGAGAATGCAAACGCGGTGCCCACACCGCCGATCGTCACCCAGTGCGTATGCCCCTTCAACTTGGGACCGAACACGCCGGCCAGGATGGCCGCGCACAACGGTGCCAACAGGATGACAAGGGCACAAGTTCTTAACGTATCAAAATCCATCAATGACCATCGCTACACGCGTCACAATCGCATCAGTTACTAGCCGCGCATCGCCGACCACGCCTCCGCATCAAGCGTGTGCCGTCGACGGTAGAGCCACATCACCATACCCAGCGCGAGCCCCGCCTCGACAGCCGCAATCACCAGGAGAAAAATCGCAAACGCCTGACCATCCAACTGCCGGTGGTACCGCGCGAACGCCACGGCATTGACCACCACGCCCTGAAACATAATCTCGGTGGACAAAAACATCACAATTAGATTCCGGCGCGACACAAAGCCGACCAGCCCGATCGCGAACAACACCGCACCCAGAATGATATATTCCGTCACGCCCGCCATTAAAACGGCTCCACGCTCTTGCCAACTTCACCAAGCGGTGTCGGCGCTGGTCGATTCGGATCGACCGGGACAACCTTGCGCGACATCGCAATCGCACCGACCATCGACACCAACAACAACACACCCGATAGCTCGAGCACGACCACATATTTCGTCATCAACACACGCGCGATCGAAAGCGTGTGGCTCTCCATCTCAAACTCAACCGGATCACCCAAGGTAGATTCACCCAGGGCAGATTCACCTGGGGCCAGATCATCTGGGGCCAAACCATCAGGAGTATGCGTCTGCATCACGGGAATCGTGGCCGGTCGCTTCGCCTCCGGTAGATCACCGGCGCGACCTGCGACCGCGGCCATCAGTATGAAACCGGCCACCACCGCCGCAAACGGCTCACGCGCCCGCACATCATAAACCGGAGAGCCGCTCTGCTGAGCCAGCATCATCACGAAAAGGTAAGTCACCAGAATCGCACCGGCGTAGATAATAATCAGCGCGATCGCCAGAAACTCCGCCTCCTGGAGCACCATCAGCGCGGCCACGGCAATGACCGACACCACGAAATACAACGCGCTAAACACCGGCCTGCGATGCGTCACCACGCGGCCCGCGGCCAACACCGCAATACCCGCAAACAGATAGAAAAAGCCGCTGCCCTCACCGCGCCCGCCGATTTTCTGCGACAGGAACACGAGCAACGCACCGACGGCCGCCACGCCCAACGCCGCACCCACACCCGCAGACTTCCGCCCCGGATTCGGCAGCAGGAAATACAAACCCACCGCGCCCAGTGCGAACACGACATATAAAATGTAAGCGGCTTCGCTTGTCACGCGGACGGTGCTCCTGTGTCACAGCCACCAGAATCGCAACCACCAGCGTCACAACCACCGGGCTTATCGCGATCACCGGTGTTCAGATAACCCGTAATACGCGGGTTCTTTCGCGGCTTGATCGCCTTCGTCTCATCAAAGATGCTCAGCAATTCTTCCTTGCCGAGAATCATCTCCTGCCGCGACCGACCGACCAGATCGTAATGCGGCGTCAGTTCGATCGCGTCCACCGGGCAGGCTTCCTCACACATGCCGCAGTAGATACAGCGCAGCTCGTCGATATCAAACTTGACCGGGTATTTCTCCCGATCCTCCCACGGTGATTCCGCACCCTCAATATGAATACAGTCGGCCGGACACGCCGTCGCGCACATGAAACAGGACACGCAAGCCACCCGACCCTGCTCATCCCGATTGAGCCGATGCACGCCGCGGTAGTTCGCCACGCGAAGGTCGCGCTTCTGCTCCGGATATTCCACCGTGCGAGCCTCACCGCCAAGCAGATTGCGCAGCATATGCAGCAACGTCGTCTTCATACCACCGAGAATCTGCGGCAGGTACAGCCGCTCGGTCGCAGAAAGCGTCGGCTCGCGGATTTCAATAATATCTTCGTCGCGAATCATGCGGACACCTCCGCCTGCGAACCACCGAACTCGCGCTCCGAGATCACAGGCATGTTGGTCTGGCGACCGGTGATCGGCTTGCTCGACATCGCCACATACGCCAGCGACACGAATAAAATCACGGCGTTACCGCCCAGCGCCCACACCGGCGAGCGATGCTTATCGAAATACAACAAACCCACCGTCAGCAAGAACAACGCCAGCGTCATCGGAATCAGTCCCAGCCACGCCATACGCATGAGCTGATCGAACCTGAACCGGAGCAACGTCCACCGCAACCAGATCATCACGAACAGGAACCCGCATATCTTCGCGCCGAGCACGCCCATCTTAAACAAGACCGCGTACCACTGCGTCGCCTCCGGCTGCGCCCACGGCACAAACGGCAGATGCCACCCGCCAAGGAACAGCACCGCAATGAACGCGCTCGACGTAATCATGTGGGCGTATTCACCGAGGAAAAACATCCCAAACTTGAGCGCGCCGTACTCCGTATGAAAACCGCCGACCAACTCCTGCTCCGCCTCGGCCAGGTCAAACGGCGTGCGGTTCGTCTCCGCGAGCACGGTGATAAACAAAATCAAAAACGCGAGCGGATGCAAGAAGACGTTCCACTGCGGGATCAGCCCGTTCGCCCAATAGCCCGTCTGAGCCAGCGTGATGTTCTCCAGTCGCAGCGTGCCCATCGTCAGCACGATCACCAAGATGCAAAACCCCATCGGGATTTCGTAGCTAATCATCTGGGCCGTCGCGCGGATGCCACCGTAGAACGAATACTTGTTGTTGCTCGCCCAACCGCCCAGCACCACGCCGTACACGCTCATCGAACCGACGCCAAGCAAATACAACAAACCAATATCCGGATTCGCCACCTGAATGTTGAGGAGCCGATCACCAATCTGCAACTGCCCACCCCAGGGGATGGCCGCGAAACCGATGAACGCCACGATAAACGCCAGCGTCGGCGCCAGCACGAACAGCACCTTGTCCACGTGATTCGGAAGAATGTCCTCCTTGAAGACAAACTTCAGCCCGTCCGCGATCGGCTGGAACAACCCCAGCGGTCCTGTACGGTTTGGCCCACGTCGGTCCTGCATCCACGCCGCAATCTTGCGCTCGAAGTAAATCGAGTAGGACACGACGCCCTGCATCGCCCCGAACACCACGGCCGCCAGAATCACACTGACGCCAAGCTGGCTCGTCGCGAAGTCAACCACGCAGGTCGAACACTCACTGGCCCAAGATGTCACGGAATCCAACATACGTTCTCAACAACACGATCCGAACCGCAGGCTTGAAACCTGCGCGACCTCACAACCTCCAGACGCACCCAGTACTAATGGGCATGCGCCGGTTTCAGCGGAGCACTTTGAACATTCTCAAACGCCGGCATTGTCGCAGCCATCAGCTCACGCACGCGCCCCACGTTGTACAACCCATCAAAACCCGCAACCGCATGTAAATACTGACCGTCATGCCAACCGCCACCAGCCGATCGAATCGCACGGTTGAACGGCTGCACCTTACCGCCGGCATTCACGAAACAACCCTCACGCTCGACCCACGCCCGCGCGGGGAGCACAACGGCCGCAGCCGTTGTCAATTCATTTTCAAACAAATCCTGCACCACGAGCAGCGAGAACTTCGCGGCGAGCTTGCCCACGTTTTTCTCCACCCACGGCTTCGGATAGCCACCCGCAATCCACGCGCCGGAGAAATCACCAGCACCGGCGCGTTCCACGAACGTCTCAAAAGACAGCACCTCGCCGCCGGCCGCCTCCAGAATCATCTCAATACCACGGCGGTTCGGGCACTTCTCCGATAGAATCGTGAACTTCGCGTCCGCCTCACCAACACCCGTCGGGAAACGCTGTGGCTCACCCTCAATCGGCACAGGCCCCATCACCAGCGCCGACTCCGGCGCAACCTCACGCACGAACCGCGCCAGCAGCCACGCCTCCTCACAAGACATGAACGGCGACAACACCGCAACCACAGAAGCCGCGCCATGTTCACGCACATGCTCCGTCAACCGGAACCGGCAGATCTCAGCGACCTCATGCCACACCGGCGTGTGCGGATCCTTGCCGCGCCGCACCACAGGCGTCGTCACGCGTTTGGCGTCATGAACATACTCATAGCCAAACCGCCCCTCATCGCACATCCACCAATCATTGACCCCGGGGTTGAATCTCGGCTTGAGCCGGTAGACCTTCTCATCCGCATGATCCACGCGAATGGCACACCCCGTCGCACAACCCGGGCAAATTGAATCCGCACCCTCAAGCTCCCACACGCGCCGCTTGAAGAGGAAGTTCTTGTCGAGCAGGCAGCCCACCGGACAAAGATCAACCACGTTACCCTGCAACGGGTTGTCCAGCGGCACGCCCGGGAACACATCAATCTCGGCCCGTGAACCACGGTTCACCAAACCCAGCTCGCTCGTGCCGGTGATCTCCTCCGTAAACCGAACGCACCGCGTACACAACACGCAACGATCGGAATAAAGCAGCGTATCAGGCCCGATGTCCTTCTTGGGATTTTTCGTTTTCTGATCCACCATGCGCGACTCAGAGCGGCCGTGCTCAAAGCTGTAATCCTGCAAGTGACACTCGCCGGCCTGGTCACATACCGGGCAATCAAGCGGGTGGTTCAGCAGAAAGAACTCCATGCAGTTTTTCTGATTGTCTTCCACCTTCTCCGTGTTGAACCGGACCTCCATCCCGTCGCGCACCGGCGTCTGACAGGACGGCATCAGCTTTGGAGCCCAACCCATCTCCCGCGTCTTGGGATGGGGCATCTTCATTTCCATCAGACACAACCGACACGACGCCACGACCGAGAGCCCCGGGTGGTAGCAATAGTGCGGTACCTGCTTGCCGACATCCAAGGCGGCCTGCAGCACCGAAATGCCGTCGCGGCACTCAAACGCCTCATTGTCAATGATGATTTTGGCCATCACTACTCGCTATCAAACGCGTACGCTAATTCAACACACTTAACACCAGATCGCTCCGCCCCTGGGGCTGCGACGCAATCGATTCTTCCAACTCGCTACGGAACTTCTTAACAATCGTCTCAATCGGATACGTCGCACCGTCCGGCAAGCCGCAAATACTCAGCCCCGGCATCATGCCCATATTACGGGCCGTCTCAAGGAGAATATCGAGGTCCTCCAAGCGTCCTGCCCCCTCAGCGATGCGCGTCGCGATCTTGTGCATCCACCCGGTACCCTCTCGACACTGCGTACACTGCCCGCAAGATTCCGTACCGTAAAACCGTGCCAGGTTTCGCAGCACCATCCGCATCTCCACGCTTTCATCCACCACGACGGCAGCCGCAGTCCCCAAGCCGAGCAGGCCATAGTTGCGCGGATCATCGAAGTCCATCTTCATGCCGAGTTCGTCGGCCGTGAGCACGCCCATCGACACGCCGCCCGGGAACACAGCTTTGACCTTCTTTCCCGAGACCATGCCGCCACCGAAATCATCACGATCGATCAACTCACGAACCGTGATATCCATCGGACCTTCATAGCAACCCGGCTTCTTCACCGGTCCACTCACGCAAAACAACTTCGGACCCGAGCTATGCCCCGGGCCGATGCCCGTAAACCAAGCCGCACCGCGTTCGATGATGTGCGGCAGATTGCTCAGCGTCTCGACGTTGTTCACTACCGTGGGCATCCGAAACAAGCCCTCGATCGCAGGAAACGGCGGCTTGATCCGTGGCTCACCACGTTTTCCCTCGATGGACTCGATCAAACCCGTTTCCTCACCGCAAACGTACGCTCCGGCACCACGGTGAAGGTAGATATCGAGTTTGTAGCCGTTGCCAATGTCTTTGCCGAGGTAGCCGGCCGCGTACGCCTCATCCACGGCTTTCTGTAGAATATGAAACTGCTCGTGAAACTCGACCCGCAGGTAGATATATGCAATTTGAGCCTGCGTCGCATAGCCCGCGATGATCGTGCCTTCGATCAACTGATGCGGATCATGCTCCATCAGCACCCGGTTGCAGAACGTGGGCGGCTCCGACTCATCTGCATTGACGCACAGCAACGTGCGTTTACGGTCCTTAGGCAGAAAACTCCATTTCACGCCGCACGGAAAACCCGCGCCACCGCGACCACGAAGGTTCGCAGCCTTGACCTCTTCGATCAACTCATCCGGCGTCATCTTGATGGCTTTTTTGAACGATTGATAGCCACCGCGCGATTCGTAGACCTTCAGCGAAGTCGATCCCTCGACGCCGCGATTTCTCAATAATACCGGTTCGTACGCTGCCATAAGATCAAACCGCTCGATCCACTAATCCGCCTCGCGCATCTCGCTCACGTCCGACGTCGTTTCCACTTTATCCGGCAAGTCTGACGGTCCAGACGCGTCACCCTTCGGACCATCAAACAAATCACTTCGCGGCATCGACACCTTATCATTGCCCGCATCAGCCAACAGCTTGGGCACGTCCGACGCCTTCACACACTTGTGCAGCTTCTCGTTAATCAACAAACACGGCGCGTAATCACAACCGGCCAGACATTCTTCCGTGGCCAGACTGTACTTCCCGTCCGACGTGGTCTGGTGCTCCTCGACGCCAAGCTGGAGCTTCACGGCGTCGAGCACCTCACGACCGCCCATCACCTCGCAACTGATGCTGCGACACACCGTCACGACCTTTTCGCCCTTGGGGTGCGTCCAAAAATGCGTATAGAAAGAGAGCGTATCCATCACCGCGGATGGCGGAATCTCCAACACCTCCGCGATTTCCTTCATCGCAGGAAACGACACATGCCCCAGCGCATCTTGCACCACATGCAACGCCGGCAGCAAGACCGCACGCTTCGTATCGTATCGTGGGAAAAACGATTTGATCTTCGCGCGCAGCGCGTCCGAAAGCACCGGCGCAGCGCCCGGCTCCACCATCGGCAACGTTCGATCAATCGTCTTCCAACTCATCCGCTTCTACCTCTTACGCGCTCGTCTACCGCGCCGCCGTAGGTCGGGCTACGCCCGACGCCACATCCTCTCATCCACCATCGTCGGGCAGAGCCCGACCTACCTGCTCGCCCAAGGGTGCCCCATTCTTCGGGTACGCCCGAAGGGTGGGGGACGGACCAACAAGCCAATCACCCTA
>JAJRSR010000055.1 GCA_024278695.1 Planctomycetota bacterium
CGAAATCGGTTCATGGCGATAAACATGGAAAGCCCCTTGCATTCTGCTGGTCGGGTTATCGATCGCCCCATCGATAACAACGCGAAAAACTTATTCCTGATACGCCGAGACGATCAGCGTATTGTTCTGACCGCCGAACCCGAAGCTGTTGGACAGTGCCGTCTTCACCGGAACCTTGCGCGGCTTGTTCGGGACGTAATCCAACGGGCAGTTGGGATCGTTCTGCTCGTGGTTGATAGTCGGCGGCACGATGCCATCGCGAATCGCCAGCACGCAGGTAATCAGCTCCACAGCACCGGCGGCCGCGATCAAGTGACCGAGCATGCTCTTGATGCTGCTGATAGGGACGGAGCCCGCGCCGTCACCAAACACGTTCTGAATGGCGATCGTTTCGATTTTGTCGTTCTCCTCCGTGCTCGTGCCATGCGCAGAGACATAATCGATATCCGAAGGCGAGAGACCGGCATAAGACAAAGCCGACCGCATGGCCGCCGTCGCGCCCCGACCGGATTCGTGAATATCCGTAATGCGAAACGCATCGGCCGTCGAACCAAACCCCACGACCTCGGCCAGGATCGGCGCGCCGCGCTGCTTCGCGTGGTCCAACGCTTCGATAATCAACACGCCCGCACCCTCACCCAACACAAACCCGTCACGCGTCCGGTTGAACGGGCGCGACGCCGTGAGGCAGCTATCATTACGCGTGGACAGCGCCGTAAGCCGGTTGAACCCGGTCACGCCGAGCGGGTGGACCATGCTGTGCGTGCCGCCGGTGATCATGATGTCGGCATCACCATAGCGGATGATGTTTGTGGCCTCGCCGATGGCCTGCGTGCTCGCGGCGCACGCGGTGAGTGTGTTCAGGTTTGGACCCTCCGCGCCAAACTGCACGGCTAAGTGAGCGCCGGAAAGATTCGGCTCCTGCTCCAGTTCCATTGTGCCGCTTAACACGGTCATCGCTTTTTCTGCCCAGCGCACGGTATCCAACGCGGTGAGTTCGCCGGCGTCATCAAGGCACCCGGCCAACGCCGACGCCGCGAAGGGGAAGAAATCAATCGGACCCTCCCCGCCGCCGAGGTACACACCGATGCGCGTGGCATCCAACGCGATGTCCTTGTCGAGACCGGCCGATCGCCACGCCTGCATGGCAGACCCTAACGCAAACTTTGCGTTCGGGCTCGCGTTCTCATGCCGCTTCGCGTCATCGCCAAGCACGTCGGCGAGATCAAAACCCTTGACCTCACTGGAAAACCGTGTCGGAAAGGTGCTCGCGTCGAAAAGCGTGGTCATCGCCACGCCGCTCTCACCCGCGAGCAGCCGCTTCCAGAGCGTCTCCACGTCGTGACCCAGCGGCGTCACGCAGCCCATTCCCGTTATGACGACACGTCGCGACACGAGCGTTACTCCCCAAAACGTCGAACGACCAAGGCGGCCGCCTGACCACCACCAAGCGTGTGCGCGGTGCTGATCGCCTGATCGATCCGCGCGTCAACCGGACCCGCCGTCGCAAACTTGAAACCACACGCTACGTCGAGATTGTCAGCATTCACCGATGGCGGTGCCACGCCATGACACAACGCCATGACGGCCACCGCAAAATCAATCGCCCCGGAACCCGCGCCGTTGATGCCCATCGCCCCGTGCGTCATGACGGCCGGCATCTCCGCGAGCCTATCCCCAAACACGCTATTCCAAGCGGCGATCTCGGCCGCATCATGAGCGACATGACCCGAACCAAACGGTACCGCGAGATCAACCGCATCCGGCGCGGTCCCCGCGTCCTTCAACGCTTTTTGCATCGCCAGCATGACCCCACGCCCGGACGGCGCGGGCTGCGTCCAGCCCTGAATATCACTACCGGCACCAAACCCGACCAGCTCCGCGTAGATGCGTGCGCCGCGCTGCTGCGCGTGTTCGAGCGATTCAAGAATAACCAATCCGCCGCCTTCTGCGGGGACCGTACCGCTACGGTTCGCACCAAATGGCCGGCACGCGTGTTCAGGATCATCGTTGCCGTCAGGGTTGAGGTAGCCCATGACCTGAAACCGGGCGGTGGCCATCGGATTCATCTTGCTCTCAGCGCCGCCGCAGATGGCCACGTCGCAATCACCGCGAGCGATCGTGCGAAACGCCTCGCCGATCGCGAGATGGCTCGACGCCTCGCCGCAGGTGATCGTGTTCGATGGACCCTGCGCATCATGAACGATCGTCACATGGCACGCGAGCATGTTCGGCAAAAACTTCAGCAACCACAGCGGGGTGATGTTGGTCATGCCCTCACCGCCCCACTTCTTCAAATCAAACGTACCGTCAGGTGCGGCAGCGGTCGCGAGCGCCCCGGCCAATTCCTGCAAATCTGCGCAGATCAGACCGGCACCGATATTGGCACCGAGCCGGACAGACTTCACGTTCGTCTCGCCGTCGGCTTCGCCGCGATCCACCAGACACTTGGTCACGAGTCCGGCGTCTTTGATGGCCATGTAGGCGCAGCACACGGCGATCTGAATATCACGGGACATCACCTTGACACTCTTGCGGTAGGACTTGGGAATGTAGTCACCCGGCTTGAACGGTGCCAGCTCCCCGCCGACTCGGCACGGGAACTTTTGCGGGTCAAACGTTTCGATCCGACCGAGCCCGCAGCGACCTTCGAGCAGCGCCTCCCAGGTCGGCTCGATGCCGAGTCCAATCGGCGACGCCACTCCCAGACCGGTAATCACGACACGGCGCTTGCTATCCATGATCGGCCTCACCGCGAAAATCTGAAAGCAGCCGCATGAACTGATCCGTAAACACGAAATTATGATCCGGTAGGTCGATCGGCTTGTTGGCCTGGTTCACATGGGAAAAAATGAGATCAACCCGCCCGATGGTCTTGCCGCCCTTGGACACGGTGCCGCTGGTCACGGCCGCACGATCGTCAAGAGAATCAACCGTCGCGTCGTAGCGAAGCTGATTGCCCGGAAAAGCATACTCATCAAACTCCGCACGGCGCACCTTGGCGAGAATGACGTTTTCCTTGAACCCGCGCGATTCCCCGACAAGAATACCTGCGGTCTGCGCCATCCCCTCGATCATCAGAGACGGCGGCATGACGGGGTATCCAGGAAAATGATCGTACAGGTACTCCTCGGCCAGCGTCACGTTCTTTACGGCAGACGCGCTCACGCCAGACTCAAACGCAACAAACGTGTCGATCCAAATCCAGCGCATGGCAAGCGTTTCGCTTTCCGCAACGACCCATGAAAGCTGCAAAGGCCAATCGCTACGCGGTCGCCGACAGCTTGTTTTCGACGTAGTTCACAATCGTGTTCACGGTAAACAGCTTGGGCATCTCCGCCACGAGCGGGTCTTTTTCGAACTCCGCAAAGTCCGCGTGCGGCATGGCCGCCTTGAGCTGCGCAAGACCCTCCGGCGTCATCTTGTCGCCGTCTACGTTGTCGGGATTGCTGAGAATGTCGTCGGGAAACAACTCGCCCTTGGGAATCTTGATGGAGAACTCTTTCTCCAGGCGAAAAACGATGTCGAGAAAGTCGATACTCTCGGCACCGAGATCGTCTTGGAGCGTCGCGCTGGCCACGACTTCGTCATCGTCCACGCCCAGCGCGTCCGTCAATACTTCTTGAATCTTGGAAAAAACTTCGTCTCGACTCGCAACCATTGGGCTCCAGGCCTCCATCCTCGATCGTTCTTGTTCTCGTCAACTGGCTAAGCCACAGGGGTGCCGCGAAGCAGGGCAAACGTCTGCCGTGCCGCGGCCGTCAATGTGGCATCAGTATCGCTCGACCCGCCACTAAAATGCCGCAGACCGAACCGCGCACGCACGACCTCGGCCTCACCGCATGTCCCGATACCCTCAAAGTCGCTCTCGTCATCATCGAGCCGGCGACACTTCACCTCCAACCGAAGCAACTGCCCCGGTTTGACAAAGCTCTTGTATGTTACGTTTTTCGCCTGCCGGAGCAAGATCACGCCCGGCGCAAAGTCCAACGTGTCCCGAACGAGCCAGGCCGCAGACTCCGCGAGCGCCTCCAACATCAACACCCCCGGCAGCACCGGAAACGTCGGGAAATGGTCGGCCAAGTATTCCTCACCCAGCGTAACAGCCTTGACCGTCACGATCCGCTCGCCGCGCGTCAACTCCAAAATTGTGTCCACCAGACCGAACTTCATGGGTCACCCACGACCGAATCAGGAAATCACAAGGCGAACGACTGTCGCGACCGCCAACGGCACCAGCAAGAAGTGCGGCAGTCTACACGAAGGGATGCCCAGTGCCACCCCGGCTGGGATCAAACAACTGTGGGCACACAAGAGGTGAGATGTCGCGAAAATCCGCTCCAGATGATTCAGGAATCACTGCGCAGCGGCAACATGTCCAGCTCTCGTTGACCTGCTGGTCTCGCCGCCCCCTACCAGTCGAACGTCAGGCCACCGCGAAGCGGTTTTTTACGTTTCTTAGGTTTGCGAGGCTCCTCAGGGGCCGTAGCGACCTCGACCGCATCCTTATCTGGGGCCGCGACCTGCCGGATGGACAATGAAATCCGCCGTTGCTCGGTATCTACGCCGAGCACGCGCGTCTCGATTTCCTGATCTACCTTCACGACATCGCCACAGGCATTGACCCGCTTGTCGGATAGCTCGGAGATATGAACGAGCCCCTCGACGCCCGGCGTAAGCTCCACGAACACGCCGAAATCAGCCAGCCGGGTCACTTTCCCCTTGACGATGGAGTTGGCCTCGAAGCTCTCAAGCACCCCGCCCCACGGGTCGGCCAGCGCCTGCTTCATGCTCATGGCGATCCGCTTCTTGTCGGCCTCGACCCGAATAATCTTACAATCAACCGTATCACCAACGGTAACCGCGTCTCCGGCGCTCTTCACGCGGGACCAACCCATCTCGCTGATGGGGATCAAGCCCTCGACGCCCGGTTCCAACTCTGCGAAAGCGCCGAAGTCGGCCAAGCGAACAACTTTGACCTTGACCGAGGCACCCTCGGAGTATCTCTCAGAAATACCCTCCCACGGATCGGGTAGGGTCTGCTTGAGCCCCAGCGAAATGCGACCACGCTTCTTGTCCAGCTTGAGCACCATCACCTCGACGTGGTCGCCCTCTTTCACAACATCGGTCACCTTATCGACGGTGCCCCAGCTAAGCTCGCGAATGTGCAGAAGCCCATCCACACCGCCAAGGTCCACGAACGCGCCAAAATCAGCGATGCGCCGCACAACGCCCTTTCGCACCTGGCCGACTTCCAACTCGGCTTCGAGCTTCTCACGGCTCTCGGCCATCTCCTTTTCCATCGCCTTGCGACGACTCACGATGACGTTCTTACCACGCCGATCAAGCTCCACCACCTCGCACGTGACCGATTCATTCAGAAGAATCGACACATCCTTCATCTGAACAATGTCAGCCTGTGAAGCCGGCATGAACGCACGAATACCCTTCATATCCAGCTCAAGCCCGCCGCGAATCAAACCGGTCACGCGAGCCTGCACCAACATGCCGACCTGCAACGTCGCCCATGTGGCCCGTTGGATCGAACCCTTGCGACCGACGATCAGCAAGCCGGTATCCGCGTCGTACCGCTCCACGGTAACATCGACGCGCCGTCCAGCTTCGAGCGGCTCCTTCTTGCCGAACTGGGAACGCGGAACCACGCCCTGCTCTTTGGCACCAAACTCCAAAAACACATCATCACCGGAAACGCCCACGACCGTACCGGTGAGTTCCGTACCGGGTGCCAGCGTTTCAAGATCCGCCGTGGAAGTCGTCGTGACGCCACCGGTGATCCCGGCCAAGTCATCGGAAGCCATATCGCTCATCGCCTCGGCGACTTCGCGGTCAATCTCCGCCATCTCGGCATCACTCACGGCAGCGTCACTCATCGAAGCATCGGATGTCGCGGGAGCCGGCGGCGCACCTTGCGCGTTGGGCGCGGTGGCACCGTCAGGTTTGCCACCACCAGATCCAGCCTCGGCGGGCTTGGCCTCAGCGCGGGGCTCCGGTGCCGATGGCGGCGCGGGCTGCGCGCTCTCCGGCATGTCTGGTTTCTGTGATGCGGACTCTGGTTGCGTGGATTCTGGCTGTTCAGTCATAACGTACACCCTGCGATACTTGCACCGGCAGTGCCGGCGACAACGGCCTCCAAACGACCCAACGGCCGCGACCAATTGCCAGCACCATACACCTTGTGACTTTGTAGCTTTTTGCGACTACGTCGTCAAGAAAGAAACACGTGGCCTCGCCCTCATGGGACTATCGCCCTTTTGGCGACATCGATCGATTTGTGAACCTATTGGCGTTATCCACAGCGGCACGATCCACCCACGACCTCAGCCTACTAGCGTCCGATTGTACCACCCCCACCCGATAAACACACGCCTTACAGGCCCGTGACAAAGCAAACCCCGGTGGCGGTAGAAGGCCTTTCACGATAAAATGACCCGCTTGCGGCTAAGCGTAGGCGTTGGGTCTTTTGTGCGACTGGTTTTTCTCGACGAGGCTAGCGAGTCACTCATCGTGAGTAAGGGACGTAAGAAAAAGAATAAAGGGGAACCACAAGGCTCCCCAGCACGTTCGGCTCGACCACCCGGCGCAAGACGACCGCGCCAAAGCTGGATGCAGACACACGGACGCGACCTGCGCTTCCTGGTGCTCTTCGGCATGTTCATGGGTGTGTACTACGTCGGTACGACGTTTGACGTCGTGAAAAACCAGTTCTTCCCCTGGTACCTTGAGTCGTCGGCCATTGTCTCAACCGGTGCCCTCAAGATGTTCGGCAACGACGACCTCGAACGCGACGGCAAGCGTCTAAAAAGCCCCGGCGGGTCTATCAGCGTGGAGCGCGGCTGTGATGCCATCGCGCCGACCGCGCTGTTCGTCTCGGCATTGCTCGCATCACCGGCGCTGTTTCGGCACAAGTGGCGCGGCCTGATTGCCGGCGTACTGCTGCTCATGGTCGCCAACATTCTTCGTATCACGACGCTCTTTCTTACGCGCGTCTACTGGCGCGAGGCGTTCGACGTGATGCACCTCGACATCTGGCAGGGGTTGTTTATCCTGCTGGCGATTCTGCTCTGGGCGTTCTGGGCATCATGGGCGTCGAAACAGGCGGCAAGACAAAAAAACAAATTGAAGGCTAGCGCCGATGTTGGAACCTAAAGCCGTCATTCGCTTTTCGTTGATCGCCGTGGTGGTCTATGCGGCGCTCACCTGGAGCTTCCCCGGCTTTGAAAAAGCCTACGCCAAGTATTTCCGAGCCGTGGGTAACACTGCGTTCTCCCAGTTTTGGCTCTGGTCCCACGCACGCGTCGATTTCATCGACTTGCACTCGGAGACATTGCTGAGCGATGTCAACGCCAAACTACCGGCCAAGCTACCAGAGACCTTCAAGCTACCGGCCGCGTCGGGCGTCAACGAGACGCTCATGATTCTGAAAAACTCACGTACGCCGGCGTTCCCCGGTTTCGTGCGTACGTCCAGCCGGCTCATCGGCTACACGCCAACGGCCGTGCTCATCGCGCTAATCGCGGCCACCCCGATCGCGTTGAGACGGCGGTTCTGGCTGATGTTTTGGGGCATGCTCGCGATACACGGTGCGATCGTAATCCGGCTCACGGCGCTGCTGTTGGATACG
>JAJRSR010000056.1 GCA_024278695.1 Planctomycetota bacterium
GCGGTTGCCGTCGAAAATGTTATTGGAACGCTGACCCCATTCGGCCCAAAGCGTCGGGGGCTGTGGCTCGCCGATCTGGGCAACTTCCACTGAATACTGGACGATATCACCACCTCCGGTCCAGGACAGAACGAAGTGCCCATCTTCGAGAAACTCATTGCAAACGCCTGAGCATGAATCGGCATCGCCCAGCCAACCCGCAGCGGGATCAAATGGAAACACGTCGCCCTCGTATTGGTATAACAGGTCATCGGCGCGTGCGCCGCAGGTGAGCATGGCTGCGGCTATTGCGAGAAGCCAAAGTCGTGTGTGTGGGTTTTTCATGTTTGCGATTCCTTCCCCGGTATCTTGAGCGTGGCGGTATTGTACCAAAAAAGCCCGGTCGTCGAATACAAGCTATTCGCTGGCGTGCTCTATTATCAGGCCATCAGGTTCGTTTGCGACCCTCAGTCCGTCCCCCACCCTTCGGGCGTACCCGAAGAATGGGGCACTCCGCGCCGTCAGATGGTCTTTGTGATGGGGTATGTACTGGTTCTTGAGATTCGTGTTCCCCACGGCTAAAGCCATGGGCCACCCGGATTATGCCTGCGGTAACGCATGGGGCATGGGTGGGTGATGGGGTTGCTCGCGGGGATGTGCGTTGAAGAATTGCCGGCGTTGTGCTCGCCAAATGGCTTCCTTTCTTGCATGATGCTCTTATGACGACGACACCCGAGACGGGCCAAGAGTTTGATGACGTGTTGCTTGCGGCTTTGGCGATGTGGCCACTGATACCGACGCCCGAACAGCTCGAACAAATGCGACGGCACTTTGAACTCATGGTTGAGGCCAACCGTACGACGAACTTGACGCGCATCACGGCACCAACCGACGCCGCGATTAAACATTTTGCGGATTCGTTGGCGCTTTGTCCGTGGGCGGAACGTGTTGGTTTGGTCGTGGGGCGTGTGTTGGACGTGGGTACGGGTGCGGGGTTTCCGGGCGTGCCGCTCGCGGTGATGCGTCCGAGTTGGCAGGTCACAGCGATCGACGGCACGGGGAAGAAGATCGCGTTCGTGAAGGACGTGGCCGCTGCGATCGGGCTGGGTAACCTGAGAACCGATGCCATCCACGCAAACCATTGGAAAACGCACCAGCGTTTTGATGTCGTCATTGCACGTGCGGTGGGCGTGATCGCCAAGTGTCTGCCGTTCGCGGCGCGGTTGACGGCTCCGGGGGGATGGTTTGTCAGCTACAAGACACCGGATGCGGACGACACGGAACGTGAAGGTGCCGAAGCCGCGGCGCGGGAGTTGGGCATGGTCCGGTGTGAGCCGTTCGATTACACGCTTGTGTCGGGCGATGAGGCACTAACGCGGCGGCTGGTGGTGTTTCGCAAAGACGAAACCGCGTAAGGCTACTTCTCGCCAAACGACACGCCGACGGCGCGACACGCGCGCACGATGGCATGATCCAGCGGTACGAGCTTCACCCGGTCGGCCACGTCGCACAGGGGGACGCTCGTAAGCTGCCCTTTTTGCATGGCGACGAGGCGGTTGAGTTGGCCCGACACGATGAGCTCGATCGCGTGGTAGCCGAACTGTGTGGCCAACACACGGTCATGCGCTGTGGGGGTGCCGCCGCGTTGCACATGTCCGAGAATCGTCGCGCGACCTTCGAGGTGCGTTCGTTCGGCGATCTGGTCGCAGAGGACTTCGCTGACACCACCGAGGCGGATCGGCTCGGGGGATTCATGCACGACGCGGTCCACGACGACGGCACCGCCCTTGGGCTTTGCGCCCTCTGCGATCGCGATGATGGTGTAGGCCTTGCCGTGTTTACTGCGGTCGAGGCACCGCTCGCACACGACGTCGAGGTCGTACTCGATTTCCGGGATGAGGATGAGGTCCGCGCCGCTGGCTGCCCCGGCGCAGAGGGCGATCCAGCCGGCCGTCCGGCCCATGGTTTCGACCAGCATGACGCGACTGTGGCTAGCGGCCGTCGTGCGGATGCGGTCGATCGCTTCGGTGGCGATGCCGAGCGCGGTGTCAAAACCGAAGGTGACGTCGGTGTGCATCAGATCATTGTCGATGGTCTTGGGGACACCGATGATGTCGAGCCCGTGTTCGATCATGGGTGCTGCGGCCGACATCGTGCCGTCACCGCCGATGCAGACAAGCACGTCGATCCCGTGATGCTTGGCGACCGCAGCCGCCTTATCGCTCACGTCTTGGAAGATGGGCTTGCCGTTGTCATCCCTACCGGTGCAGTAGTTTGACGGATTGGCCTTGTTGCTGGTGCCGAGGATGGTGCCGCCCAGGTCGAGAATGTTGGAAACATCGCTAAAATCGAGTGGCATGACGTGATCTTCGATGAGTCCGAGGAAGCCGTCGTGTACGCCGATGACTTCCAGGTTGTGTTCGTTAATCGCGGCCTTGGTGACGGCGCGGATCACGGCGTTGAGCCCTGGGCAGTCGCCGCCGCCGGTCATCAGTCCGATTCGTTTGATCGCTGTCTTACCCATTCGATTGCTCCGAGTGTCGCGGGGGAACGTACGCCTTCGTTCGCGCCACCTTGCGAGTCATCGTCGTTCGTGAGTTACTTGTCAATCGGCACAATGCTCACGCCCGTGCCAGCCGATCATGCGGTCCGACGTGTGAAGATGAACCTGCGCTGGCTGAAGGCAAAGAGACAGGCCGCCGCGAACACGCCCGCAGCAAGAAGTTGCAGTGTCACGTCGAACCCGGCCGCGTCGATCAACTCACCCAGGGCTACGAATCCGATCAACATGCCGACATCACTAGCCGCGAGGATCAGTGCCGTGCCGGTGCCACGGTGTTCGTGGGGCAGGCTGCTGGCGCACAGATCGATCATCGAGGGGAACACGAAACAGTGCCCCGCACCCATGAGGATTGCGGGTAGGATAAACTGCTGCTGCGTCGAAACACCGACGAGACAGAGCGTCCCGGCGGCCATCAGGAGCATCCCCAGGAACAAGGTGCGCGAGCGTCCGATCTGCTGCGGCAACCGTCGAAACGCGAGGCGAAGAAACATGGCCGTCGGCGCGTAGCAGAAGAAGAACAGCTTGATGTCATGAAAGCCGCGCGCCTCGGCCAGTCGCTCCAGATAGAGCGAAACCAGACACCAGATGTTTGCGAAGACGAGCCCGACCATCACGATCATGCCCGGCCAATGTTTTCGGATCACGGCGAGCTGTGATGGTTTGGGGTTGTTGCGTGCGGGTTCGGTGGCGCAGTTGTCTTGGTTCGGCGCTGCTGTCGTTTCGCCCCGCATCAGCCAGACCATGCCGCCGGCAAGCAGGCTGGCGATAGCGCTGACCGTGAAGAACAGGTGGTAGGGTGCAGCCGCGTCGCCGGGTGCGGCAAAGATCCAATCGCCCAGCGCCGGACCGGCCAACATGCCGAAGAAACCGGCCAACCCCATCGTGCCGATGCTCTCCGCGCGGCGGTGCTCCGGTGCGATCTGTGCGGCGAAAACCGCGACGGTGGTCATGGCGGTGGCCGATGCCATCGTGATGATCGAGCGCAAGATGACGATCAACCACAGCGCATGGGCGAACTGGATCGCGGCAAGCGCGACAGCCACAACGAGCGTGCCGCCGACCCAGACGGGTCGGCAGCCGAACCGGTCAATCCAACGTCCCATACGCAGGCGGATGCAGAGTGTCCCGGTGACGCTGATGCTGGAAATCCACCCGAGCACATCGACGCCATGCCCGAGGTGCGCGATAAACTGCCCGAAATGAAACTGCAGCGCAGCGCTCGTCATGAAGAGCACGACGCCGGCGAAGACCTGGAAGAACCGGCGCGTATAGAGCCGCTCTGTTTCCGGGCGGGCAAGGTCAGGTGTCGTGTTGTCGCTTCGGTTGCGGCTGCTCGGGTTGGATGCAAGGTGAACCGCCATGGGGGCGTTGATGGTACTACCGCTTGCCCGCAGAGACAATCTGTGAGCGCTGGTAATGTCCTGCGTACCCCCAGGTTGTACCGCGATCCGGTGTTTGCTGGATTGCCGGGCACGGTTCGGGTAGGATTCCGCGCTCATGGTGACATCAAAGAAAACTCTGCGACCGCGTCTGTCTTGGCTGACCCAACTTGTACTGGCACAAGCCGTTGGTTGGTCTCTTTGCGCAGGTATTGTGCTGGCACAAGACCCGAGTGCGCCGCAGGTCGAGCCACCGGCGGAGGTTAAGCCGGCAGCCATCACGGTAGATCGGTCTTCGCCGCGTGCGACAGTGCGGTCATTTTTGGTGGCGGTGCAGGAGGCGGCCGGTGAGAAGCCGGCGCGCATTGACGATGCCGTATCTTGCCTGGACGTTTCCAAAATCGAGGCGGAGGATCCGGAGGCTCATGCGCGGCAGCTCGCCCGGCGGCTCTACGCTGCGATGGACAAGATCGGCGTTCGGATCGATGATATCCCCGCAGACACGACCGACGTGTACCACACGCTGTACCGCGTTGATCCGGAGCGAGACGACGGTGCGACGGTTTCCTTGGAGTGGGATTCTCCGACGGAGCTGTGGCGATTTGCCGCGTCCACGTTGGATGCGATTCCTGTCATCGAAGCCAAACTCGCGGAAAAAGCGGCGGCGGCCCCAGACGTACCAACAGCGAGTGACGTTGTGGCCGCACGGCGTAGCGCTCGCGCTACCATACGCACTTTTCTGACGGCGATGAATGCTGATCCGCAACAGTTGACGCAGGCGATTCTGTGCTTGGACCCGGCCGGTCAGGATGTCGCCACCTGGGACGTTCGGGCGCGCGATCTGGTCGTGAAGCTCAAGAACGTGATGGATAAGACGCGGCTCGTGGTGGAGGTTGATCTACCGAACGACCCGTCGGGTGATCCGTATGTGTGGGAGTCGAGTGCGACCGGCAACATCGTGTTGGCGCGGATTGAGGACGCGGAAGCGTACCCTAAGGACTGGTCCTTTTCACCGCAACCGGGTGAGTGGCGGTTCACGCCGGAGACGGTCCGCGCGATCCAATCGCTGTATCACGGAAAAGAAAGCGAAACCATCAAGGAGGAGGTCCGGCAGACGGGCGTGGAAGAGCGTCTGTCGGTCGGGCTGTGGATCGAGCAGCGCGTACCCGGGTCGATGCGGGGTGAGTTCCTTTCGTTGGCGATATGGAAATGGCTTGCGCTGCTCGCGATCGTCGCGTTGGGTTGGCCCGTGGATTTCGTCGTGACGGCGCTTGTGGGTTTTCTCTTGGGAAGCTGGTTGAAGCGCAAAAAGATTTCGGTAGACCGCGACGTGCGGCACCGTGCGTTCCAATCAACCGGCGCGGCGGGCGCGGCGATCTTCTGGTGGCATGTGGTCGGCGCGGACTATTTGGTCCTTGGTGATTGGATTTCGGTGTTGCTGCCGTTAACGAAAGTGGTCATGGGGGTGACCACGGTGTGGGTGGCTTATCGTTTGGTGGATGTGCTGGGCGGTTATATTTCGTCGAACCGTGACGTGCAACTGACGCAGTTTGATGACGTGCTGATTCCGTTGGTGACCAAGATCCTGCGGATTGTTGTCGTCGTGGTGTCGATGCTCCTGGTGCTCGAAGTCTTGGGTATTGATACGAAAACGGTAATCGGTGTGGTCGGCGTTGGTGGTGTGGCCATCGCCTTTGCGGCACAGGATACGATCGGCAACTTTTTCGGATCGATCACCGTGTTGTTTGATCGGCCGTTCGGCATTGGTGATTGGATCGTGATCGGTGATGTCGAAGGCACCGTAGAGCGCGTGGGGTTTCGTTCGACGCGCGTGCGGACGTTTTACAATTCCGTGATTACGATACCGAACTCGAAGATGGTCAACACGCAGGTGGATAATTATGGCGCGCGTCGCTACCGCCGCGTGAAGATCCTGCTCTCGATGACGTATGACACCCCGCCGGAAAAGATCGACGCGTTTTGTGAGGGCATCCGGGAGCTGATACTCCTGCACCCCTACACGCGAAAAGATTACTACCACGTCTACTTCAACCAGTTCGCGGGTTCATCGTTGGACGTGTTGCTCTACGCGTTTTTTGAGGTGCCGGACTGGTCTACGGAGTTGCGTGAGCGGCACCATCTGTTCGTGGATATCCTCCGGCTCGCCAAGCGGCTCGGAGTGGAATTCGCGTTCCCCACGCAGACGGTTCATCTCGAACAAGTCAAAGAGAGCGCGTCGCCGCCGGCGGAAGTCATCACGCCGGGCCGCGGCGATCCCGGCCAGGTCGGCGTGGATCATGCGGCCGCCGTCTACCGCGAAGGGTACGGCGCGGCACCGGGTCTGCGTGCGCCGATGACGATTGATACGAAGCCGCGATCTAAGCGCACCGAGGGCTAGCGGCACTTATTGTCGGACCATTCCCTGACAATTTACGACATGCCCAAGTTTTTTGGCGTGGTTTGGGCTACCGATACGCGATATGATTCGTAGCGTCCGGGTTGTTGCGGGTACCGTTTCGAGTTTCACCGTCTCGTCAGGGGCCTTCGAGGAATGATGCGAAGAGGCATATCGTCACAAACCAATAGCCGAGCGTTTACGTTGCTCGAGCTGCTGATCGTCGTGGCGGTTATCGGGCTGCTCGTGTCCATTTTGGTTCCGGCGCTGTCTTCTGCGCGTCGTGTGGCGAAGGGTACGATCTGCCTGACGCGCCTGCGCACGTCTGGGCAGGGCCTCATCCTGTATGCCAACGCCAACCGTGACGCGCTTGTGCCCGCGCGGCTTCCGAAGGTTGATGACGATCACTGGCGCTTCCGTTTGTCGGACGACCGGTACAAGTACCGTCCGTCGTTTTTGACCATGATGGAGTCGCAGGTGGGTCTTGCGCCGTTTGATGAGCCCCTGGCCAGCAAGGATCTCGTGGATCGCCACGGTCAGCCCGGTGATCGACAGAACTATTCGAATGAGATGTACCGCTGTCCGGAGGTGGATCACTGGGTGGATGAACGGAACGGGGCGTTTGGCTACAACTATCAGTTTCTTGGCAACGCCCGCCTACGCGATAGCACGGATATTAACTCATTCAAGAATTGGTCGGTGCTGACGTCATGGGTGAAGTCGCCGGCGTCGTGCGTGGCCGTGGCGGACTCGATGGGGACGGCCGCCTCCTACCCCGTCAACCAACGCGGGGCGTATGAAGACAACCTGTGGGGTCAGAGCGGAACGGGTCGCACGTTGACCGCCAAGGGTAACGAGGGCTTCAACCTCGACCCGCCGCGCGTGGACCCGATCAATGGCGAGATGGCCAGTCTGAAGGAAGATCACCAGGATCGTACGGCTGTCGATCCGCGCCATGGCCGAAAGGCCAACGTGCTTTGGGTGGATGGTCACGCGTCGAGTGAGACGCTGAAGTCCCTCGGCTATGCTGTAGACCCGGTGACGGGCGCTGTCGGCTTCGAGGGCGACAACCGCCTGTTCCACACCAAGAAGATCGACGAGGCTTGGGTGGAGTAGTCGATCGCTGGCCGCCGCAACCCCTGCGGCATGCTGAAGCCAGCCCGGACGCCCGAACCACCCGATCCCCCACGGCGCAAGGTGCAAGACCGAATTGGCAGGTGGGTGGCATGGACAAACGCCGCAGGATTCGGCTTGCGAAGGTCCAAGGGATGTGGTTTGCGGCGTATGCCCGTGATGACCCAGCAGAGGGAATCACGGGCAAGTGTCGCCCCGGACGCCTTCTCTGAATTTGCGATACCATGGCCGCGACGCTTGTCCATGCCACTCCACGGTCCATGCTACCCCACTTGCGGCCGATTTATCTGTCTTGCGGTCACGGCGACCCTGTTCAAGTGTTCCACTACA
>JAJRSR010000057.1 GCA_024278695.1 Planctomycetota bacterium
CCGCTGAAAGAAACACGATCGACCTTCCAGCGGGTGGCGTTTGCGGGAAGCAGTGCCGGGTCGATCTGAAAGTACTCCCCGCAGGCGTTGTTGGCGGTGATTGCGAAGCCGTCTTCGGGAGTCGTGCCGTCGAGGCCAATCGCAACGATCTGTGTTAGGGCTTGTTGGCTCTTCGTGCCGGTGCTACCGGTGGCTGAGAAATCATAATCGTAGGTGAGGGCGAACTCATCGAGTTCGGGCAGGACGGTGACGAAAGGCTCCGTGTTGTATCTGCGGAGTAGCGGAGCACCGGGTATTCCCGACCATCCGTAGCGGATCGTTTCGACGAGCCCATCGTTATTTTGGTCTGCGACGGTGAACTCGATGACGGAGGCGGTTCCTGTGGTGAAGGCGATCGCGGTGCCGATCTCGGTGGTGATGTCATTGGCGATGGTGCAGGTATGTAAGTTTCTTGCGAGAATGTCGTTTTCGCCCGGCAGGGCCCGGCTGGCCAGCAACATGCTCGAGCCAATCCCGGTGAGGAGCACTCCCGCGATGCTGAGGCTGACGATGGATTCGATCAGCGTGAAAGCGTGTCGGTGTCGGTTTCTTTGCATGGTCACTCTGCCAAAATGCTCACGTCGCGTGCACCGGCATTGGATAGCGTAAGGGTGCGTTGTGCCGCACCGACGGAAATCACAATCGTGCCGCCGCTGTCCGGTCTTCCGTAGCCGTCGTAGGTGAGGGTGGCATTCCCGCCGAAATTAACGCTGACGATGGTGACCGTGTAGGGTTCCTCATCAAGTTGAACGATGTAGTTTTGGTTCTTGTGCGTCAGGCTATTGAGTCCGGAAATATCGTAGGAGTTGCCTGCGATATCGAAAGTAACGGTTTTGGTTTTGCTGCGGTGTTTCGCGTGGTTGCTGGCTGCGCGGAGGTCGGTCACGATTCGTCTGGCTGCCGAGTCGAGGCGACTTTGTGCCATGAAGTTTGCGAATCGCGGGACGGCCATCGCGGAGGTGATCCCCATGATGAGCATCACGAGCAGCAGCTCCACCAGCGTGAATCCGGACGCGGCGCGCACACGTTGCCCTCGTGGCAAGTTAGATCGGGCAGGTTTTTGCGGTCGTGTTCTCATGGCGTTCGTCGGGGCTATTTGATTCGTACGTCTTCTATCTGTTCGGTCTTTGTGATGCCCATATTGTCAAGCTGCGTGGTCGTGGCGCTGATCCCGAAGTCTCCGTTGGATAGTACGGCGATCCACCCGACGGAGCCGTTGGTTGGGTTGGCGACGGCGGTATTCGCTTTGACGGTAACGGTGTCCAGGTTGTTGGCCTTGTTTGTGGGAAACGGCGCGCGGAGGTACGGCCCAAACTTGTAGACAGCGGACTTGGTCGCGCTGGTGTTGCCTGCGGCGTCAGAATAGAGCGTGAGTTGGGCCTTGAACCGATCTCCATTGGGTGTTCCTGTGACGGGGACGTAACCGGGGTAGGCGCTGTGTTCAGCGTAGTAGATGTCTATGGCCTTTCGTACGTTGGTGAGTGTAGCCTCGAGCGCATTGGCCGATGCGGAGGTTCCGGCGCTGGAGATACGCGGTACGGCGATCGCAGCGACGATTCCGATAATCACGACGACGATCACGAGTTCCACAAGCGAGAAACCTTGAGCTTGTGAGCGCTGCCGCTTCGAGAGCGGTGTGACGCGGTGGTATTCCATGACCTATCCCTAGCATGGACGATCGCGACTGCGTGCGTACTGTACACACGCTCCTCGACGTAAGCGTACGATATCGCGTTGGGTAAAGAAAAAGCCGCCCGACAGGTGTCGGGCGGCTTCGAGATTCGGAGGAAGCGTATAGTAGCGGTCTAAGGCATCGTGCCTCTTGTGGATCGATCGCGCGAGGAGCGCGACAGTCCTACCTAGTAGGTGTCATAACCGATGGAGGCTTCGTTGGTGTCGTCAGTGTTGACGACAATCTCGCCGGTTTGGTAGTTGTAAACCCAGCCCGCTGTGGTCGTGGCTTCCACGATAGCGGTGGCAACTGGGGCGGTGGTTGTCATGATCACACCCGTGGCACCGACGTTGGGTCCGACCGGTACAGGCGGCATCCCACGGCGAAGGTAGGGTCCGTAAATATGTACGCCGGCGGTGGTGCCAACGACGCCGGCTGCGGTGGACTTGCCGGTGAGCTGGTTGATCATTGTAACATCGGAACCGTCGGCACCCGGCCAAGCGCCGTTGTGTTCTGCGGAATACATGTCGATGGCGTTGCGGAGACCGGCCAAGTTGCCTCGCAAGGCGGACTCGCCAGCACCCTTGGCACCGCGGCTGATACGTGGCACCGCAATAGCAGCGATCACGCCGATGATGACCACGACGATGACCAACTCGACGAGACTGAACGCGCGTGTGTTATTGTTGCGTCGAAACATTGCGTTGTGAACCCCCGTTCAAAAGGACCGCCGCGGATTTAGCCGCACGCGGATTTGACAGACTTCTCGCACTGCGCGTTGCAGTGGTACCTGTGGTATCGAAGGTGTGGGCATGCCACTTTAGCTCTAATGCCCCTGAATAGGGTCCGAGATTTCCAGGCTTGATTCACCGTCACGGCACTGGAATCGGGCTTTTTCGCCCTCGACGCCTGTCAACTCGCATCCGGTGATGCTCTGTCCGACCCGAAGCCATTTTTCATCTACAACCGCGATTTCCACACCTTGGTCCGAGAACACGGCCGTGAGGGTGTGGGCCTCGGCGAATTCTTCACGGGTTAGGTTTTGCGGCAGGGCGATTTTTCTTAAACCCGCGCCGGTACGCGCGGTGTTGTCGGATGGGTCGTGGGAACCTCCCGGTTTGACAAACACGTCGCGCAGGACGAAGCCGCTGCCAAATGTGGGGATGTTTTTCGGGAAGGGGACACCAGGAATCTGCGTTTTGGTTAGCGCGTCCGTGTCGTTGAGACCGTTGACCACATCCAGAGGGATTGCCTCGGCGGCTTGGGGTGCGGTGGCGCTGTCGGCCAGCATGAATCGATCCACGATGAGTCCGGAGCCCATGACGCCGACGATGGCCAGGTATGTTTTTTTCTTTTTTGGCGACATGAGCCTTTACCCTTCGTCACACGCGGCGGCCTCGGCCGAAAACAGGCATATCGTGAGCTGCGCTTCGCGCGTGCCGGCATCGGCCGGTTTGGTGGCGCGCGGCGGACGGATCATGAGGTACCCGACGTCGGCCCAGTAGCTTGAGGATTCTACTTCCTGGAAGAATCCGACGATACGCGGCAGCGATCCGGAGATCGTATAAGCAAAGCGTCGCTCGCGAAGTCCTGGGTAGTTTCGCTCGCCGGTGGGGTAGTGGTTGAGAATGCTGAGGTTGTGTTGGTCCGCTATTTCTGAAAGAAACTGGAAATACTCTTCTACGGGTGCCGTCTCTGGGAGTTTGCCGCGTTTGGTCAGAATGTCACGGTTCGTATGCAACTGGTTACGACTTTGATCGAGTTGCGCCTGCATGGCCGCGAGGCCTTGGCTTGACTGCGCAATCGAGTCTTTCAGGTTGCGGATCTCGCTGGCGATGGCGTCGTCACGCAAGACGGTCATGGAAAGGATGGCAAAGAGCCAGGCGACCAGCAGACCGGTGCCCGCGAGGTCGATCAACATGCATGGATGTTTCTTGGATGCAGACATCGTTACCACTCACAAAGCAGGCTAAAGTGGAAGTAGGCACCATCTTCTTGCGCCTCCAATGACGAGCGCAATAGTGATACCGTTTTAAACACGTTGGTGGCTTGAAGGCTACGCACGAGTGTCAGCGGTTCGGCCGCGTGCGGTGCATAGCCCTCGATTTTGATTTTTGTGGGTGCGTCAATCGTGAGGCTTTCTTCTTTAGGCTTGGTCGCGCCTGGCTTGGCGGGCGCTGGTGCTGTTACGGCACGCTGTTTCGCTTGGGGCGAGGGTCTGGCTGGATCTGTGGCAATTGTCGTCAGCCAGACGTCGGCTGGTACGTTTGCCGCGATCAGGGTGACCAGTGCAGACCAGGCGCGCTTGGAGCGGAGGGCTTCCGCTCGTTCGATGTGCGCCTGAGTCTCTTCGACTTCACTGAATACCGTGTTCCATTCGGACTTGACCTGGGTTTGAGTACGGTCGAGGTCTGCGGCCCTGATGCGTAACTCTTTGGCGTGGGCCTTTCGGGACCAGTCCAGGCCGATCGGAATGGTCAGTATGCCGGCGGCTACGGTCAGCACGCCGGCCCACAGGCGCAGCCGCTTGCGTTGGTGTTGTTGGCGCTGCGCTGCAGCGGGGATGAGGTTAATATTCACGTGTCGCCCCCTCCGCGTCGATGGCCAGTCCGATCGCCAGCGCGAGCCGCTCCCAAGGCGTGTCGCGTGCTAATGTCATTTGAATTGTGGATTCGGAATCATCGCCATAGTCGCCCGCGCGCATCGCGTTGATTCCGAGCGATTGTGCCAGGTAGGAACTGAGATTCGTCAGCCGTGCGCCGCCGCCGCCCAGAACGAGATCCCCGGCCTCCTCGATTCCGTAGTGCGACAAAATGTATTCGTAGGATCGTTTGATCTCACCGGCGAGGTCACCGAGGAGGCTGCGTAATGCACCAAAGATGATGCCGGCTAGTTCTGAGCTGGGTGGTTCGCCGTCGTTGGCGCGAATCCCGCGGCCCGTGAGGGCAATCCCGTGTTGGCGTTTTTGAATTTCAGCGGCTTTTTCACCGATCTGTAGCGTTTCCGCGATTCTTTTTGTCCACGCGAGACCGCCCGCGCCGACATCGCGTATGAGCACAGGTGTGGTGCCGAGGCTAAGTACGAGCCGACTGCCCGTGTGCCCCAGGTCCAACATGCCCCATACTTGCCGCTCGCTCCATCGTCGCAGTCCGCAGCCGAACCGGTGCAAGGCGAGTGCCGAGGCATCGGCGCGGATGCACGAGAGCCTTGCGTTGGCGCACATGGCCATGGTGTCGGTGGCGACCTGGGAACGCACGCCGAGCCCGATCGCATTGGGACCGGCAGACGACGTGCTCGGCAGCATCCAGTGGTCGGCCTCGACCTGGTCGGGTGTTGCCGTCATGAGTCGGCTGATTTCCACGCGTGCCATGTCGTTAGCGGTTTCGGCGTCCTGCGTGAGGATCGCACTGGGTAGCTCCAGCGCGTGGAACTTGATCTCGTGGTGCGGCATCGCAACAGCCACATCGCGCCCCCGGAAGTTCTCTCCGGCTACGCACTGACGCGTGATTTCGGTCAGCTCTTCTTTCGTGGCACTGCCGTTCGTTTCCCCAGCAGTTGCGAATTCGCGACGCGCGTAGCGGCTCACGTGCCAGACGCCGTCGATCAGGCGTAGCTGGGCGGCGCGCACACCCGTGGCACCACAATCGAGGCCGATGTGCGTTGTCTTGGACCGTATTCCCAACTGTGCCAGCATGGCTAAGTCTCTCGCGTTATTTGATGGCCGATGTCATGTCGAATAGCGGCATGAACAAGGAAACCGCAACGACCCCGACGACGAGTCCCATTCCAATGAGAATGAGCGGCTCCACAAGTCTCATGACTGTTGTAATGAGTTCGTCGTTTGTCTCATCAAACGTGTCGGCGCAGAAAGAGAACGCGACCCCGAGGTTGCCGCATTCCTCGCCCGTGTGGATGGCCTGGCAGATGGCCGGGTCCACGAGTCCTGAAGATTCGAAGGTTGCCGCCATGCCCCCACCCGACACGACCGCATCTTTGAGCGATGTAAATAGTTTGGTGAATGTGGCGTTTTTCGTGGTTTGGGACGCAAGGGTGAGCGCCTCCAACAGCCCGACGCCGCTTTCGAGCAGGGTTCCCAGTGTGCGAAACGCCGCGCCCTGAATCAGTCGAGACCGCAGACCACCGAGCACCGGAATATGGATCTGCATGTCAATCACCCATTGTCGACCGGCCGGGCGGAGTAAGGTCGCCACGCAAGTACCGACGACGAGGATAAGTCCCGCCAGAATCGCCACACCATGGTCTTGGATCGCTGAGCTGACGGAAAGTAGCATTTGCGTGGTGGCCGGGGTTTCGACGCCGAGTTCCTGGAACATGGTGTCAAAGCGCGGGAGCACAAACAACAGGATGACCAGCGAGATGTTGGTACACATGCCGATCAACAACGCGGGGTACGCCAAGGCACCCAATATCTTGCGCTGGATCGCGCGCCGTTTTCCGACCACATGCGTCAAACGGTCGAACATTTTACTCAGTGTGCCGCTCGCCTCGCCGGCCGCGACGATCGCGCAGTAGACCGCGTCAAAGGTACGCGGATGTTTCAGTAAGGCTTCGCTGAGCGGAGCCCCTTCTTCGAGATCATTGACGATGAGACCGATTTGTCTCTTGTGCTTGGGGTTTTTGAGCTGTCTCTCGATCGCCTGCAACCCGGGAACGAGTTCACTGCCCGCGCGGAGCAGCATGGCCAACTGGCGTGTGATCTGCGAGAGAACTTTGAGTGGTAAGCGCGGCTCGCTCCTCGATGTGGCGACAGGCGCAGCAGTGGTGGATTGCTTCGCTTTGGTTGCTGACTCGTTGATCTTCGTGACGAAGAGCCCCTGCTGGCGCAAACGATCCAGGGCCTCGCGTTGCGTGGCGGCTTCGATAGAGTCGTGCAGCTTTTGTCCGGCCGCGTCTACGGCGTCATAGGTGAGGATCAAACGGTCACCTCCTCACAGGTGAGTGGTCGTTCGGCATTGCCTGCGACGGCCGCCGGATCGACGGATTCCGTGCGGGTGACGCGTAGCACCTCTTCCAGGGTAGACTCCCCGCGATCAACGAGATCCAACGCCTTTTGCCGGAGGGTGCGCCATCCACATTGGGCGAGGTGAACGCGCATGTCCATTTCAGAAGCACCGGCCTGGATGAGGCGTTTCAGTTCAGGGTCGAGCGTCATCACTTCGTAAATCCCGGATCGACCCGAGAACCCGCTGTTGTTGCATTGCCGGCAGCCCTCACCGGTTTGGAACAGTTCCGTGGTGCGGTGCCCCCAGCCGACGCTTTCCAGCAGGTTCGGCGCTGGGTAGTACGATGTCTTGCAGCTCGTGCAGATGGATCTTGCCAGACGCTGCGCCACAAAACCCAGGACAGATGACGCGATCAGGTAGGGTTCGATACCCATGTCCAGCAGTCGCATGACGGCACCGGGGCAGTCGTTGGTGTGTAGTGTGGAGAGCACGAGGTGACCGGTGAGCGCGGATTGGATGGCCACGCGCGCCGTGTCTTCGTCGCGGATTTCGCCAACCATGATGACGTCGGGATCTTGCCGTAGCACGGACCGCAGCGTACGCGCAAACGTCAGCCCGACCCGTTCATTGACCTGAATCTGATTGACCAGGGGTAACTGGTATTCCACCGGGTCTTCGATGGTAACGATGTTCGTGGATTCACCCCGTAGCAAGTCGATCGCGGAGTATAGCGTGGTGGTCTTGCCGCTGCCCGTAGGTCCGGTGACGAGGATGAGCCCGTAGGGGCACTTGACCATCTCTTCGATGCACCCTTTGTCATCATCCTGCATACCGAGCGTTTGAAAATCGAAGCTGAGGTTGCTGTTGTCGAGAATACGCAGCACGATTTTTTCACCCAGGATCGTGGGCATGCTGGAAACGCGCAGGTCAACTTCTCGGCCGTCGGCCATCAAGTGGACGCGCCCCTCCTGCGGCAGACGCCTTTCGGCGATGTCCATGCGTCCGATGACCTTGATGCGCGACACGATCGAGGCGTGCATGCCGCGTGGTGGTTTGAGCATTTCCCGAAGGTGTCCGTCCACGCGGAACCGAACATGTGTGGCGTCGCGGTCGGGTTCGATGTGAACGTCGCTCGCGCCGGATCGGAGCGCGGTGAGAATCGCCAGGTTGACGAGGTTGATGATCGGGCTGCCGTCGACCATATCGTCGAGGTTGGTGATCGGGCCTTCATCGACGGCTTCGTTCTCAGTAATGTGGACGTCGGATTCTTCGATCGACGCGAGAAACGAATCAACATTCACTTCTTCGGCAGAGTATTTGGTCTGGTATTCGGCCAGGTTGTCTTCCAGGACCAGCACCGGCCGGATCGTGCATCCGGAGAGCTGCCGCAGCCGATCGAGCGTTGGTAGCGACTGCGGTTCGACCATAGCGGTCGTGAGCTCATCGCGTACGCGAAACAGGGGCAGTACGCGCAGGCGTTCGGCCTCTTCCTTCGAGATGATTTTGGCGACCTTGGGATCGATCAACCCGTGCCGCAGGACACAGCCTCGGATGCCGAGCTTGTTCGAGAGTGCCTGCACCAGCGCCGATGAGGAAATGGCACCGCCCCCGACCAGGGCCGCTCCGATTCTGCCGCCGGATTCCTGCTGGTGCGATAGGGCGGCTTCCAATTGATCCTGGGTGATTAACCCGTCACGGATCAGTTGGTCGCCCAACCTGGCTGCGGTTCCGATGGTGAGTTTAGCCATGATTCTCGTTACGCTACGTGACGCTTTCGTTCGTTGGCCCTACAGATAACTTTTGGCGACGTCTTGGACGTCTTGAAAGAAGCGAAGGCGGTCGGCCACCCCGGTCAGTTCCAGCGTTTCGCGGCATGTCGATGTGACGGCCACGAGGTTCAACAAGCTGGCGTGCGCGCCGAGCTCGTCTGCGGCTGTCAGCAGCCCTTCCATAGCTTCGCTGTCCATGTAGGGGACGTCCTGCATGGCGATGGCGATCCGTGGGTTGGACGAGCCGATACGCTCCATAAGTTTTTTCACAAAGTCGCTGGCGTCATGATCCACGAGTGGCCCCGAAGGCGTCAGGACGTCTACCGATCCGACTTTTTGTTGTTCAATCTTCATTTCAGGACACCGGTGCCGCGGCCGTGCTCGCGTGGATATCTGTGGCGGTTCGCATATTTTCGGTCCTTGCGCGGCGTTCTTGTTCCAGCGTGCGTGTGACGAGTGTTTCCAGATCAGGTTGCTCGGTGCCGCTGCCAACCAGAGCGCACCGCACTTTCAAGGTCATGCCCCATCGCGACTCGTCTCCGCAGACGGTTTCCAGTCGCGACATCAGTTGGTTGACGATTAGCGCGGCGAGTTCCGTATCCACGCGGCGAAAGAGTACGGCGAAACGCGAACCATCAAACCGCCCGACGCGATCGTCGGTACGCAGCTTGCCCATGAGCGTTCGCGATACTTCCGCGACAAGCTCGTCCGCTTCGTGCCACTTGCCGTGGTCCGTCAGGTCGCGGATGCCTTCAACAGAAAAGATCGCGAGCGCCACGGGTGCACCCTGGTGGTAAGACTCTTGGGTGGCTTGTCCGGCGCTACGCAGGAAGGCTGGTCGTGTGGGCAAATTGGATACGGGGTCGGTTTGTTCGGCCGCGCGATGGCGAATCGTGGCGTCCAGGGTTCGCCAAAACTGTCCGATGAGTTCTTCCATCACCGTTAGCAGTGCGGATTCGGTATGTGGATTGATTTCGAGCCGTTCCACAACGACCACACCCAGGCGATCCGACCCTTGCGTGATCGGGAAACACCAGGCACAACTACGATCCGTGGATGCGGCCAATTGTTCTACGAGCGGTCCTTGCGCAGAGTCGCCCGCGACGAAGGATCGACCGGAAGTCAGCACATGGCCGATCACGCCGCGGCGCGTGGAAACTTTTTGGCTATCCGATAGCGGGTCCGCCTCACGAAGCGGAACCAGCGAGTCGCCATCGCCGGTGAGCCGGTAGGGTTTGATGTGGGTCGCGTGGCAGAGCTGGTGCAACGCCGAGCGCACGAACTCGCCGAATGCCGGCCACGGATGACTTTGCGTGGCATGGTCCGGGAGCCATTCGTTGAACAGGCGCGTGAGTGATGCCAGCTCGTTCATCGCCGGGATGGTTGCGGCTGGACTCAAGCAAGTTTCGCTCGTGTCGCTTGGTCGGTCCAAACCGACAGGCTGTCCGGCGTCTCGCCCAGCCCACATGCCCATGCAGATGATGGCGATGCTTCCGGCAATCAAGGACAAGACGCTCCAGGTGTCCGCCCATAACGCCGTGGAGCTAAGGCTCTGCGTGAGTACCACCCAGAACAGGGCGCAAACAATCCCGAGACCCAAACCGCGGCTACGCCCGAGCAGGTGTCCGGCGATGCCCACAGCGAGCACAATCGGAAACCACGGTAACAGAAGTGTCATCGTCATGGTGCGAACTCCTGGTGGGTTGACCCTTCGTCTCCCAGATCCTGCACGAAAGCGCTGGCTGCGTTCACCATGCGACCCCAGGCGGTTTCGTCATGCGCCAATTCTCTTCGAATCATGGCGTCAAACGTTTGCTGCAATTTCGGATCGACCGTTTGCCCGGCCTCACTGCTTAGGATGTCGAGTGCCTTCTCCCAGGTAAACGCTTTTCGGTAGGACCGGTTTGAGGTTAGCGCGTCGAATACATCCGCGATCTGGATGATGCGCGCTTGCAGCGGAATGTCTTCACCGGACAGGCCATACGGATAGCCCTTGCCGTTGTAGTGTTCGTGGTGGTGTAAGATTCCGGCGAGTGCGTCGGCCAACTGCGGGACAGCCTGTACCACGGTGTGGCTGCGCATCGGATGTTCTTTAATGTGGTTAAACTCGTCGTCGGTGAGCCGACCCTCTTTCTTCAAGACATCATCACGGATGCCGATCTTGCCGACGTCGTGGAGCAAGGCCCCCCATTGAAGCATCTGAAGATCGACGTCGCGCAGGTTGAGTTCACTGCCGAGCCGCGTGGCATAGTAGGCGACGCGTAGTGAGTGTCCGCTTGTGTATTCGTCTTTCTGATCGACCGCGTTCACGAGAGATCGCACCATTTGTACCGACATTTCTCTCATTTCGCGAACGAGTCGGTGGTTGCGAATCAGGTCACCGCAGAAGTTTGCGAGCGATTCAACGATCATCATGTCGCTTGCCCGAAACTCGTCGGTGTTGGCGTTTCGTGTGATTAGGATGATGCCAAATGAGTGTTCTCGTGAGCGCACCGGTGCGACCATCAGTTCCACAACGCCCGTGCTGCTTGGCGGGTCAATAGGTTGCACGGTGGCCTTCTGTGCTGAGATGGCGTTTTGAAACGCCTTCATCAGCCACGGTTCTGGATCGGTATCGCAATCCAGAACCCGAAGCGGCGCTGAGCTGCTGCGGCTTGCCGCAAAGACGCTATAGCTTGAGAACGTACGCCGCAGGGATCGGAGAAACAGCGAGAGCACTTCGCTTTCGTTACGAACCGTCGGGAGCTTGTGGGTGACGTCAAACACGATGCCGAGTTGCTCATAGGCAGAGATCAGTTCGTCGGCCATGCCCTGGTGTTCTCCGAGGATTTGGTCGAGTGCGTCCGCCACGGAGTCGAGCATCTGCGTGATCGCATCGCCGGCGTTCAGCTCTCGCGCGTGATCACGCACCCGGGCGAGCTGCCCGACAACATCGTTTGCGGTTGTAGCTTCGGATACTGGCATCTGGTTCACCCTCTTGGCATCTTCGGCACTCCCGGTTAGGGGGCGGTTGGCGTACCCAATAATTCATTGATCTGCTCGACAAGCTGTGACGGTATGAACGGCTTGGGTGCGAGCTGAGCGTCAAACGCTTTGAGCTGTTCAGCCAGGTTTTCCTGGTCGCATCACGCCGTGAGCAGAATAATGGGGATGTCAGTCATCCCACGTTCACGCATTTCTTGAATCAGCCCGAGCCCGTCCAGCAGCGGCATGTTCATGTCGGAAAGTACAAGGTCGATCTCGTGGGCTTTCAGTGCCTCCAGCGCCTCGCGGCCATTGCACGCGGTCACGGTTTCGTAGCCCTGCCGGCCTAGCCAGATGGACATGACGCGCACGATATGGGCGTCGTCATCGGTTATTAGTATTCTTGCCACGCGTATGTACTCCTAGCTGCCCGCAGGGATCGGCTGTTCCGTTCGCTGAGGTTCGTACGGTAATCTCACCAAGAAGGTTGAACCGTTTCCCTTCTCGCTGATTAGTTCGATTTCGCCGTTGTGTCGGCGAACAATCTCACGAGCGGTGTACAGTCCGATGCCGGTGCCGGACTGAGCCAACGCATCAGGGTCGGACGCACGCTGAAACCGCTCGAAGATTCGGGCGTGGTCGATGGGATCAACGCCGATCCCATTGTCTTTAACCGTGAGCACAACCTCATCCTTGGCCTGCTGAAATCCGACCACGATGATGCCATCTTCACCGGTATACTTGAGGGCATTACCCAAGAGGTTGTTGATGACGACGGCGAGTTTGTCTCGATCACCCTGGATGGGTTCCATTTTCGACGGCAGCGCGAGTTGAATGTCGATGTTCTTTTCGTCGGCGAGTCCGGAGACGTCACGCACCCCTTCTTCAAGCAACGTCCTGAGGTTGACGCGGTTCATGCAAAGCGCGATCGACCCGACTTCGAGCTGTGACACGCTTAGGATATCTTCGACGAGCCGGGAGAGTCGTCTCGTTTCCTTCGTGATCACGTTGTAGCACTCGGTGACAACCTTGGGGTCGTCGAACATGCCGCTCGATAGCGTTTCGGCGTAGGCACGAATGTTGGTGAGCGGCGTACGTAGTTCGTGTGTAACCTGTGTGACGAAATCCTCTCGGGCGCGTTCCGTACGAATTTGCTGGCTGACGTCGCGTATCACAATGACGCATTCGCCGTCCCGGTCACCGCGCGGTAGTGGCAGAATCCATTGACGGTAGGTTGTGTCGTCCGTGGTGTCGTCGCTCGGGGTGATGAGTTTCGTGTTGGATTCGAACACGCCGTCGGACCGCAAGGCCTCGCGTATCATCTCGATGATCTCTTCGCCGCATCCCTCGGCCGCACAGTCCGAAAGCTTCATCGTGCGGTAGCCGTCTCGATCCCAACCAAGGATGTGCTCGGCGGCGGTGTTGACGAACGCGAAGCTATCCTCGTTCTTGATATGGATGATTCCGTCGGGGACGGCATTCAGCGCTTCGGACAGAGAATCGTTCCCGGAGTTCCGCAGCGCATGGGACAACTCGGCGTCGGCCTCACGCCGGTCGGCCGCATCTCGGAGTTGCTCCGTGAGTTCGATCAGGGCGTTCCACGATTGCACGACGCTGTCGTTGGTGTCCGTAATGTGAAGTGCGGTGATGTCATCCGCAATGCGGCCGTGGCGCGCCCGGAGGCGCTCCCCGATCCGCGAGACGCCGCGAAGCTGCTCACGCACACACCGGTAAGTGACAAACAACGCGCCGAGCAGGACAAGCACCGTAGCAAAGATGCCGCCGTGGGCAGACAGTCCAGCAAGCGGCTGCGGTTGTGTGGGCAATAGGGCTATCAGATGCAGCGTTGTTGTCGTTGGCTTGGTGTTTTGCGAGTCAGGGCGTTCGGATGCCGCTCCGGGGCTGATGCGTACTGGAATCTGGACCATCCAGGTGGTTGGCTCGTCGCCAGTGGTGCTTGGGGCGATGGGGACGTTCGAGGCGTTGGCACCGATTTCGGATTCTCGTGTTGAGGCAAGGATCTCTTGCCCGTTCGTTACACGAAGTGCTTCGACCGGCATGTGAGCGGCAAAATCCCGGAGCGCCCGTTGGTAGTGTTGGACGCGTTTTGCCGGTTCTCCTTGTTGTGCCGCGATACGGTCGGCGAGCTGGGTCAGCGCGAAGCGGGTGCTCTGCTGGTAATAGTTGGTGCTGGCCGAACGAACGCCGGAAATCCCCAGGTTGGTGACGGTGGCCAAGCCTACCAGGTAGATCACGACCAGCGAGAGTCCGAACCAGCGCGGAATCTCCTCGGCTCTAAGAAAGCGCGCTAAGGATGATAGGTACGTTCGCACCGAAACTATCGACTCCGCAAAGTCCAATCCGTTCTCGTGAATCCCGTTGCTTATCGTGTGTACGGGAAACCGCCTTAACTTGCTGTGAGCGTCGATGCGTCCGGTATGCAAGGGGTTGGTTGGCAATCGGACGTGCGTCTGACCCGGTAAGTTTGCCGGGCGAAGCCCACCTATCGCATGGTCCGTGATGCGCTGCGATGGGGGGACCATGTGGGAACTCTTATGAGTCGCACGCGGCAGCGTTACCGGCGGTTAAACCGGCAGCGTGTCCGATAGTGCCCGTAGATTTTTGCGGTTATGGGTGCTTGGCTTTCCCTAAGCGGCGTGGCAGTGGTAACATTCGGTCAGGCGAACCCGCGTCACGATGGTGTGCGTGGGTACGCATCTAGCATGGAGGATTGATACGCGTGTCAACGATTCAACCGGAACCTGTGTTGCCAAGCTGTTCCCATGAGCCCGAGCCTTACACGGGTCCGTCTCGGGATGAAGTCTTGGCGCTACGCCGTCAGTATGTGTCGCCCGGCGTGTTCACCTATTACCAAGAGCCTGTCCAGATTGTCGAGGGGTACATGCAGTATCTCTGGGATGACACTGGGCGTCGTTATCTGGACGGTATCGGCGGGATTGTGACCGTGGCCGTCGGGCATTGCCACCCCAAAATCGTGGCCGCCGTCCGTGAGCAGGTCGGCAAGCTCATGCACACGACGACGGTGTTCCTGCATCCCACGATGGCCAGGTTTGCGGAAAAACTTGCGGAACATTTTCCCAGCGGCAGCGGGCTCGACGCGACATACTTTACGAACTCCGGCAGTGAGGCCAACGACTTGGCCGCGACGATGGCGCGGCTTCATACCGGACAGTTTGATATCATTTCCCTGCGCAACGGCTACCATGGCGGATCGGCCAATACCATGGCGCTCACGGGTATGGGAAACTGGAAGTTTCCGTTGCCGCATTCGTTCGGCGTGAAGCACGCCACGCCGGGGTATTGTTATCGTTGCCCCTATGGGCTTGAGCACCCCTCGTGCGATATGAAGTGTGCCCACGACGTCGCCCAGTTGATCGACTATGAAACGTCCGGAAAGGTCGCTGCGTTCATCGCCGAACCGATCCAAGGGGCTGGCGGTGTGGTTGATCCGCCACCGGAGTATTTCAAGATCGTCTACGACATCGTGCGTTCGCACGGCGGGCTGTGCATCTCGGATGAAGTTCAGACCGGGTTTGGTCGGCTTGGTTCTGATTTCTGGGGCTTTGAGGCGTACGGCGTCGTGCCCGACATCGTGTGTATGGCCAAGGGCATCGGCAACGGCGCGCCGCTCGGCGCGGTGACCACGCGTAAGGATATCGCGTCGTGCCTGACGCAGAAGCTGCACTTCAACACGTTCGCCGGCAACCCGGTGGCCATGATCCAAGGGCTCACCACGCTTGAGATTCTCGATGGGGATCAGGTGCAGCAAACGGCGCACGAGATCGGCGGCTACCTCAAGGAGCGCCTCAAGTATCTGCAAACGCGGCATGACGCCATCGGTGACGTACGCGGCAAGGGGCTGCTGCTCGGCGTGGAGCTGGTCGTCGATCGCAGTACGAAGGAGCCGGCCACCAAGCTGACGGCCGCTGTTCACGAAGGGGCGCGGCAGCGCGGTTTGTTACTCGGAAAGGGCGGCGTCTACGGCAACGTCCTGCGAATCAAACCGCCCATGTGCATCACCCGGGATGACGTGGATTTCCTGGTCGATACGCTCGACGCGACGCTGGCTTCCGTTGGATAGAACCACCATGCGTGCAAGCGTTGGCTATGCGTGGTGGGTTGCGGTGTCAGTGGTTGTGCTGCAGGGCGGGTGCGCGCCGCGGGATTCGGAGGGAACCCTAATTGTGTTTGCGGCCGCCAGCCTGGGTGATGTCGTCGCGGAGCTTGCGGCGGACTATCAACGCGGCTCGGGATTTCGGATTCAAGTCAGCGCGGGTGCCAGCGGTGCGCTATGTACGCAGATCGAGCTGGGCGCGCCGTGCGGTCTGTTTCTTTCTGCTGATCCGGCATTGCTCATGCGCCTGCTCGAAGCGAAACGGATCACGAAGGAAGGATCGCGAACGCTGGCAAGAAATCGGCTGGTGTTGGCAGTTGCCAATCTCGTTTCCGAAAAGGTTGATCGCTTGACTTCCCCCCTTACCAAGGGGGGATCGAGGGGGGTTCTTCAAGATCGCAAGAACATTCCCCGGTCTCTCCTTGATAAGGTGGGAAGCAGGAAGTCGAACATTCTTAGTGAAAACGGCAATGGGTCTGGAGCGTTTGGTATGGCGTGGCCTGCGGGTTTGACGCTGCCTGTGGTTCAGCGTATCGCCATTGCCGATCCGGATACCGCGCCGGCCGGCCGCTATGCGAGGGAGGCGTTGGTTTCGTTGAAGCTGTGGGATGAGTTACAGCCGAAGCTGGTGCGGGCTGGTGATGTTCGAGCGGCCGCCCATTACTTGTCGCTGCGAACGGTTCAAGCCGCGATCGTGTACCGGACGGATGCGGAGGCCCTGGACGGTGTGACGCCGGTCCATGTGTTTGATGAAATGACGCATACGCCGATCGAATACGTGGGTGCGGTGGTGGTGCCCCTGGATGCGGTTGCGGCACGCGGTTTTCTTGAGTTTTTGGGGTCGGCGGCTGCGGCACCGGTGTGGCGTAAGCACGGTTTTGTCCCCGCTTTGGCCGAGGCGGGGCGCTAACGATTCTTTGGTTACTGGGCGCGCTGGGCATGACACACACGATCACAACCGCACAAATCGCGGAATCCGGCGGCCTCCTTGCGCAGCTTGGTCTTTCGGCTGGTGATTGGCATGCGGTGGGGTTATCACTACGCGTGTCGGTGGTCGCGACGTTGTTCTGTGTGCTCGTGGGGGTGCCGGTGGCCGCGTGGCTGGCGCGCGGCCGATCGCGCTGGCGGTTTATGGTTGATGTCGTGCTCATGACGCCGCTGGTGGTGCCACCAGTTGTCACTGGGTTTGGGCTACTGTTCCTCTTTCGCCTGCTTGGTGTGGGTATCCTGTTTACCTGGTGGGCGGCTGCCGTGGCGGCTGGTGTCGTGGCGCTTCCGCTTATCATCCGCACCGTTCGCGCAAGCGTGGAACAGACCGATCGGCGGCTGGCCCGGGTCGCGGCCACGCTTGGGGCGTCACCGTGGCGCATCTTTTGGACGATCACGCTGCCGATGTCTTGGCGCGGTATTGTGGGCGGTGCGGCGCTGTCTTGGGCGCGGGCGTTTGGTGAGTTCGGCGCGACGATCGTTGTCGCGGGCAACATGCCGGGCAAGACGCGCACGCTGCCCGTCGCCATCTGGACGTCGTTGCAGTCTAAGCCGCTCGGTTCGTGTGTGGGGCTTGTCGTGGCGGCGGTCGTGTTGTCCGTGGCGGCCGTTGCGGTGAGTCAGTGGGTCGTACACAAGGCACCCAGCGCGAGCGATCATGTTTGAGATTAACATCCAAAAATCGCACGGTGCCTTCGCGTTGGATGTGTCCGGCACATCGCCCGCGCGCATTCTTGGCGTGGTGGGTCCATCAGGAAGCGGGAAGTCCACGCTGCTCAACGTGATCGCCGGGTTCATCCGTCCGGACGAGGCGAGCGTACGCGTGGGGGATACATGGCTCGTGCATTCGTCGGACGCTGCCAGGCATACGTCAACGCGGCGTCGCGGCGTGGGTTATGTGTGCCAATCTCCGTTGTTGTTTGAGCATATGACCGTCCGCGCGAATCTCACGTATGGTCTGGCCGCCCATGGTACGAGTCCGCCGCTGACGGATGTCGTATCGGTGTTGGAGCTTGAGCCGCTTCTCGCGCAACGTGCGGGTACGCTTTCCGGCGGTGAGGCGCGACGGGTGGCCGTGGGTCGAGCGATCATGTCGGCCCCGCGCGTGATGTTGCTGGATGAACCGCTTTCGGGACTCGACTTACGCCTTGCGCAGCGGACGCTCGCGCTGATCCACCGTGTCGGTGAGTCGTTCCATATCCCGACGATTTACGTGTCGCATACGATGAGCGATGTTCTTTTCCTCTGCGATGAAGTCTGGCGGCTGGATCGCGGCCGGCTCGTGGATACCGGCAGCCCGCGTGAGGCACTCGCAGCGCTGGGCGGTAGTGGGCCTAGCGATTGGGCCGACCTGCGTAACTTGTTCATCGCGGAGCCTGCGCCAAAACTAACGGCGCAACTCACAGGGTATCGCGTTGGAGATCAAGCGTTGGTCTTGGCTCAGGCTGCCGTTGGCGGTGGTGCGGAACAGGCGCTGCTCTCCATTCACGCGTCGGATATTCTTCTCGCCCGTGATCAACCGACCCGCATCAGTGCCCGTAATGTCCTGGCCGGAACGGTGACGCGCGTCGTGGAGCGGGACGGTGCAGTGCTCGTTGGCGTGGACGTTGGTGTCGAGTGGATGGTGCGTCTGACACCCGCCGCCGTGGGCGATTTGGATATCACATCCGGTGCTCGCGTCTTCGCCATCGTGAAGGCGTCGGCCATATCAGCCGTCTCCGCGTAGGTTCGCGGTATAGTGAACAATGCGCGTCAAGCATCGCTCCGATCCGCGCCGATAGTGACGTTCTGCCCCCGGCGCGTCCACGGATGGACTGGCGGTTGCGGCGGATAAGCAGTGAGCCACGCGGCGGAAGGATCTGTGCGATGCGGGTGTTGGTGACGGGACATCGGGGTTATGTCGGCTCCGTGGTCGCTTCGGTGTTACGCCACGCGCGGTACGACGTCGTTGGGCTGGATTGCGATTATTTCCGCGGTTGTGATTTCGGCCGCGTTCAGGATGACATCCCCAGCTTCGATACCGATCTGCGGCAGGTCGAGTCCGCTGATCTTCTCTCCTTCGATGCTGTGATCCACTTGGCCGGTCTCAGTAGCCACGAGACGAACACGTTTGGTGCCGAGCTGTCGCGAGAGATCAACCTCGACGCGACGGTGCGGTTGGCCGAGTGCTGCAAGCAAGCGGACGTGGGGCGGTTCGTGTTCGCCTCCACCTGTGCCGTCTACGGTAGCGGCGGTGATACGGCCTTGACGGAATTGGACATCCCCTCGCCGCAGAGCGTCTACGCCCAACAGAAGTTGGCCGCAGAAAAGACGCTGCGGCGCATGGCTGGTGGTGGCTTTGCGCCGGTGTTCATGAGGTGCGGAACGGTGTTCGGCGTGTCGCCGCGTTTGCGGGTGGACACCGTCGTGAATGACTTTGTCGGTTCGATGATCTGTCACGGGCGGCTCGAGATGAAGACGGCCGGTCGCGCCTGGAGGCCTTTGATTCATGTCGAGGATGTCACGCGTGCTTATGCGGCCGTCCTGACAGCGACGGATGAAGTGACCGCTAATGAAGTCATTAACATTGCCGTGACGGAAGAAAACTACCGTGTGATTGACGTCGCGGACGCTGTGGTCGAGCAGTTTGGACACGGATCGCGGCAGGCGAACCTGACGAACTTTGATAAGCTGAGTTACCGGGTCAGCGGTGACAAGCTGGCGAAGCTGTTTCCGAATCAGCGCCCGCGTTGGACGTTGAGTGGTGGTATCCGGCAGCTTCGCAGCGCGATGGAGAACGCCGGTTTTACACCGTCCGATTGGCGCGGTCGTCGCTACCGACGTGCGTCGTACCTGGAGTGGGCCGTGGAAACGGGCGCGCTGGATTCAGCATTACGGCTCAAGCAAAAAGCGGTGGCCTAGCGTTTCGTTGCTGGTTCCTTGCTCCGTGTCGTGGGGTAGTGGGTGCCCCCTTCTTCGCCTCAAGGCGAAGGGTGGAGACGGACTGTCGCGCTGAATCAGGTACGACGATCATACTTGCATACGGCGTCGTGAAACTCATACTTTCCACAAGCAACCATGACGACGGCAGCCCCTAGTTTTCTCTTTGTTCACACCTACTACCCTGAGTTTCTCGATGCGCTCTACGCTGATGATAACGAGCTCGTGTCGCTCCCATTCGAAGCGCAACGCCGGCGCATCTTCGAGACCCGGTTTGGCGTGAGCGATGCCTATTCCGATGGCCTGCGCCGCCTGGGTTGTGATGCCCAGGAGGTGATCGCCAACGCGGATACCCTCCAGGCGCAGTGGGCGAAGGCGCATTGTGTTTCGCTCAGCGGCAACATTCACGATCAGCGCCGGCAGATCGTGTCCGCCCAGATCGATCACTACCATCCGGATGTGCTGTATGTGTTCGAGTGGAACCCGCTCGGCGACACCTTCGTGGCCGAGATGAAACCGAAGGTGCGGTTGACCGTCGGGCAGATCGCCTCACCCCTGCCCGACAACCGAACGTTTGCGGCCTATGACTTGGTGATCTCATCCTATCCGCCGATCGTGGACCATTTTCATAGAAACGGGGGACGCGGCGCGCTGCTGCGGTTGGCATTCGACGCGCGGGTGCTGGACCGAATGCCCAAGCAAGCCACGATGTACGACGCAACTTTCGTCGGCGGGTTCGCACCATCGCACCCGGATCGGGTTGCGTGGCTCGAGCAACTCGGGACGGCCTGTGCTGTTGCTGTGTTCGGCTACGGCGCGGATACGATTCCGGAAGCATCGCCGCTTCGCGCACAGCATTGCGGGGAGGTCTGGGGGTTGCCCATGTATGAGGTGCTCGCCCAGTCGCGCGTTACGCTGAACCGCCACGCCCACATCAACGTACGCGGTACGACCGTACATCAGTTCGCCAACAACATGCGGCTCTATGAGGCCAGTGGCGTGGGCACCTGCTTGCTTACGGAATGGCGGGAGAATCTTGGTGACATGCTTGAGCCGGATCAGGAATGCGCGACCTACGCTTCGGACGGGGAGTGTCTCGATAAGATACGGTATCTTCTAGAGCACAGTAAAAAACGCGATGCGATTGCGTTGGCCGGACAAAAGAGAACATTGGTGGAACACACTTACCCCAAACGTATGGCCGAGCTGCTTGAAATCGTACGCGGTCGGATCTGATCGGTCATGACAACGGGTCGACACGTAACACGCTATAGGGGAATAGATAAAAGCAGTATGCCGGAGATTGCTGCGAGCATGGTCCGATCTGTGGTTCCTGCGTAGCGTCCGAAAACCAACGCACGTTGCGAAGGTCTTATCGGACAATGCCCTGTGAAAAGAGTCTCGGCTGGCTTGTAGGTGCGGAAGTCGGAGCAACGGCTTGTACAACGCAGCGAACCGAACGCGGGGGAAGGCGTGGGGATAGCTAATTTAGTTGACCGATAAATAGGTAACCGAGACGCCTCGTCTGACGTGTGTGATTATGGGTCGACGTGCGAGATGGTAGCGGGAGACCGGCGGATAAAGAAACATGGCAACCACGCCCACCAATGAAGGACAGGTCGACCCACAGATCGCAATCTGTGATTCGCCGTCGCAGACGGAGCGGCTGCACGGGTTCACGGTGCGTGTGAATGACGCCGAAAACTACCGCATTCTTCAAAAGGATGTTTTCGAGAAACGCATCTACCACTTCGAGTCCGAGACGGAGACGCCTTCGATTTTGGATTGCGGTGCGAACATCGGGATGTCGATGTTGTACTTCAAGCACGTCTACCCCGGCGCGCGGATCACGGCGTTCGAGCCGGACCCGGATGTGGTTCCGTTCTTGCGTGCGAACATCGAGACGAACAAACTGGCAGACGTTCGCGTGGTCCAGGCCGCCCTTTCCGATTCGTCAGAGCCGCAAACGCTCTTTGCAGATGGGAAGTATTCCAGCACGCTTGAGGCTCACGCCACACCGCTGACGATAACTGCGGGCGCTGCCGGCGTAGTGTCATGCGTTCGCCTGCGGGATTATCTGACTGAGCCGGTGGATTTTCTCAAGATGAACATCGAGGGCGCAGAGTGGGATGTGCTCCGTGATGCCGAGCCGAGGCTGAGTGCGGTGCGCGCGATGGTGATCGAATACCACCACCTGCCCGGCTTGCCGCGCACGCTGCATAAGCTACTCGATCTGCTGGATCGGCGCGGCTTCGAGTACCTAATCAATGATTTCGATAACGATACCAACCCGCACGTTCAGCCGCCGTTCATGCTGACGCCGCGCACCAGTTACTATTTGCTGATCTACGCACAGCAACGGGATACGATCTATGGCGACTGACGGGCTCACGACATCCGCGACCGATTTGGTTGCAAAACGCGAAGCGTCCCCGCCTGTCGGTACGGTGGACCTGGGTGATTTCGATCGGGCTGTGCCCATCAGCCGCAAGTTCGGTTTTGATCGGGGTTTGTGCATTGACCGGTATTACATCGAGCGGTTCTTGTCGCGGCACGCTGCGGATATTCACGGGCGCGTGCTTGAGGTGGCGGATAACGCCTACACCCAACAGTTCGGCGGTGATCGCGTGGTTCAGAGCGACGTGTTGCATGCGGAGCCGGGCAACAAGCGCGCCACCATCGTAGGTGATCTGACCAAGCCGGAAGCGCTGCCGGTTGCGGCGTTTGATTGCGTGATCCTGACGCAGACGTTGCAGCATGTGTACGACGTGCGTGGCGCACTGGCCTCGGTGCGCAGCACGCTTCGATCGGGCGGTGTGGCGCTGTGTACGGTGCCGGGGATCAGTCAGATCAGTCGCTACGATATGGATCGGTGGGGGGATTTTTGGCGGTTCACAACGTTGTCACTCCGGCGGTTGTGCGAGGAGGCGTTCCCCGGAGACGAGCACGACGTGCGCTGCTGGGGCAACGTCCGCGCGGCCGCCGCGTTCTTGCAAGGCCTGTGTGTGGCCGACGTGGGCGAGGCCGGTTTGTTGGACGCGGACGCGGACTATCAGATGCTCCTCACGATGCGTCTGTGCAAGAGGGAGTCATCAGCATGAACGGCGCGCTCACGGGTACGCGAAGCCCTACTCAACAAGGGGCCGACGGGGATGGCCTGGGTGGTGTGATTCTTCTCTACCACCGCGTGACGCGGCTCGCGTTTGATCCGCAGCTACTCTCCGTGACGCCGGAGCATTTTGCGGAGCATATCGAGGTGCTTTCACGCTTGGCGCACCCGATGAGCCTTCGTGATATGACGCAGCGTCTGGAAGCGGGCTCGCCTCTGGGTGGTGGGATCGTGGTGACCTTCGATGACGGGTACGCTGACAATCTGATGGAGGCCGCGCCCCTGCTGGAACGGTCGGGTGTGCCGGCTACGATTTTTGTAGCGTCGGGATACGTCGGCGGTGATCGAGAGTTTTGGTGGGATGAGCTGGAGCGTGTTTTGTTTTCCGCTGGGTCTCTGCCGGACGTGTTGCGGCTAGAGTTTGGCGTGGAGGCGTTTTGTTTTGAGTTGGATGATACGCGTCACGCCTCGGTGCAGGCGTCAGCCGACTGGGACGTCACCGCTTCGCATGATCCGACATGCCGGCACCGGTTGTACCGGGCGCTCTTTGATTTACTACGGCCGATGAATCACGAAGCGCGCGGCTCGGCTTTGGCGGCGTTGGCCGAGTGGTCCGGCGTGCCGCGCCACGTGCGTGACTCGCACAGGCCGATGTCGCGGGAAGAGTTGGTCTTGCTGAACAGCCACTCGCTCATAGAAATCGGCGCGCACACGGTGACCCATCCGCAGCTCTCGGCGCTGACCGCGCCGCAGCAAGTGGAGGAGATCACCAACTCGAAGTGCGAACTTGAAGAGATCATCGGTGAGGCGGTGCCGAGTTTTTCGTACCCGTATGGGACACGGCACGACTATACGAATGATGCCGTTCGGGCTGTGCGCGACGCAAGATTTCGTCGGGCGTGTTCCAATGTTTCGGGGCATGTCACGTCGCGTGTCGATCGGTTCCAGTTGCCGCGCATGCTCGTGCGCGATTGGGATGGTGAGACGTTCCTGCGAAAGCTGGCGGAGATCGGCGTTGGCGTCTAAGCGTCCATTGTCGATTTTGCAGATCAGCACGCGGGACATCGGCGGCGGTGCGGAAAAAATCGCCCAAGACTTAGCCCGTGGCTTTCGCACGTTCGGGCATATGGCTCACCAGGCCGTCGGATACAAACGCGGCGATGACCCGCATGTGTCGGAGATTCCGCAGGGCGATCGTGAGCCGCCGTTGCAATGTATGGCATGGGATATGTACCAGGCGTTGCAGCCGTATTACGGTCGCGTGCCGGGGGTGAAAGCCCTGTGCCGTCTGACGCATGACATGGCCTCCCCATCGCGCCGTAAGACTCGGCTTCGCGGCGCGGAGGATTTTGATTATCCCGGAACAGCTTCGGTTGCGGCGCTGGCCCCGCGCCGGCCCGACCTCTTGCACGCCCACAACCTGCATGGCGGTTACTTTGACCTGCGAATGCTGCCCGAGCTAAGCCGGCGGTATCCGATGGTGCTCACGCTGCATGATGCCTGGCTTCTTGCTGGTCATTGCGCGCACAGTTTTGATTGTGATCGCTGGGAGCGCGGCTGCGGTTCGTGTCCGGATCTTTCGATTTATCCCGCCTTGGAAGCCGACGGGACGGCGGAGAATTGGACCCGCAAGCGAGACATTTTCTCGCGGTGCCGGTTGCATGTGGCCACACCTTGTGCGTGGCTCATGGACAAGGTGAAGCGGTCGATGCTTGCGCCGGCGATGGCGTCTGCCCGCGTGATTCCGTACGGCGTTGATCTAAGCGTGTTTCACCCTGGAGACCAAGGTGCGGCGCGGCGGAAGCTTGGGATCGACGCCAACGCTTATGTGCTGCTCTTCGCGGCCAACGGTATCCGGCGTAACGCGTTCAAAGATTATGACACGTTGAGAGAGGCCGTGGCGACAGTTGCCGCGCGAGATATGAAGCGACCGGTCGTGTGTCTGGCGCTCGGAGAAGACGCTCACAAGGAACAAATCGGCGAGGCGATCATCAGGTTTGTGCCGTTTGAGGCGGAGGCGCACCGGGTGGCTGAGTTCTACCGGGCGGCCGACGTGTACGTTCATGCGGCTCGCGTGGATACGTTTCCCAACGCGGTGTTAGAGGCGCTGGCGTGTGGGGCGTGTGTGGTGGCTTCGGCCGTCGGCGGCGTCCCCGAGCAGATTCGCGCTTTGAGAGGTGAGCCGATCGCATCAGGGCTCAATGGGGTTGGTGTTGATGAAGCGACCGGCGTGTTGGTGCCCGGTGGTGACGCGGATGCGATGGCTGACGCTGTGGGATTGCTGTTGGCGGATGATGGGCTTCGGCGGCGGCTTGGAGAGAACGCGGCCAATGATGCCCGGAAGCGTTTCGACGTGACGCGTCATGTTCGTGATTACCTGCGGTGGTACGATGAGATTCTGGGGGTCACCAAATCTCTCGATCGACCGGATTCGTTTCGCACAGCATCGTCCGCGCCCGCCAGCTCTTTGATGGGTAGTTAGCCTCTTCAGAGGTTCAGAAACTCGTATTGCTGGTGGGAAATGGTTTCGTCGGGAATTCGTGCGCTGGTGTTGGCACTCCAGTCCGTCCCCCATCCTTCGGGCGTACCCGAAGCATGGGGCACCCGGTGCGACGTTAGTTCATGCCGCTCCATTCACGGCAGTCTAATCTTTCTCAAGCCATCGTTAGGGCGCGGGTGGTGGTTTCGGGTTGGGGTTGGTCAGTGCGGTGAGTACGTGGTCGCGCCAGCCGTTGTTGAGGTAGAGGTAGTCGCGGGCGTAGCCCTCGACGACGAAGCCGAGGCGGCGGAGCAGGTTGCCGCTGCGTTCGTTCGTGGGCAGGTAGCCGGCCATGACCCGGTGAAACCCGAGCGTCTCAAATGCGTACGCGATCACCGCGCCGACGGCCTCGTGTGCCAGTCCCCGTCCTTCGTGGTCATGGTCGATGCCGTAGCCGAGAAAACAACCCTGGAGTGTGCCGCGGACGAAATTCGTTAGCCCGCAATCTCCGATGACCGTGCCGCCTGCTATGCCTCTGGAAAACATGAACATGCGCAGCGAGGCGTCGTTCTCGAAATCAGTTCGGTCGTCCACGAGTCGCTTGCGCCAGTAGGCCTCGGTGAGAAAGTCGGCCGGTCGATCGGGCAGGGTGAAGCTGTGGTGTGGCTCGTTGCGGATGAAATAGTCGAGCACGCGCGGGGCTGCATCCTCTCCGGGGAGGATCAGCGTGACACGATCGGTCTCAAGGATGGGCGGTTTTCGTTTTTTCATGCGGGCGTCCCTCGTGCGTTCTATCCTTGTTCGATGACACGAAGTGGCACATCTTGGTGTCCGCAGGCCAGGGCAAACTCGGTGATGATGGCATCGCTCAGCAACCGCCCCTGTGGGGTCAGGGCGATGTGCGTGTCGGACGCAGTGACCAGGTCGCGATGGCCGAGCCGTTTGATGACCCCCGTGAACAGTTCGAGCGGGTTCGCGCCGGTTCTTTTGGTGAAATCAGTTACCGAGAGCCCTTCGACGAGGCGTAACTGCATCATCAGCATTTCGTGCATGAGCATCTCGCGTGTGATGACCTCCGTGCTCGCCTCTGCCGATCCGCCGGCTTCGATCTGGCGTACGTAGGCGTTGACGTCGGCGATGTTTTTATACCGGTGGTCATGATAACAGCCGGCGGCCGACGGTCCGACGGCGACGTAAGGTTTGTTGCGCCAGTAGATCAGGTTATGTCGGGACTCGAAACCGGGTTTTGCGAAGTTGCTCGTCTCGTATTGGTCGTAGCCCGCTGCGGTGAGTTGCTCGATCGTGGTCCCATACAGATCCACCTCCAGCGATTCCTCGCAGGGCGTCATACGCCCGTGGTCGCGCATGGCCGTCAGCCTTGTGTCGGGTTCGTAGGTCAGCCCATAGCAGGCGATGTGGTCGGGTTCGAGTTCGATGGCGCGGTTCAGGGACTCGCGCCAAGTCTGCACCGTTTGTCCGGGTATGCCGAAGATCAGGTCGATGTTGATCTGTTCGATACCGGCGCGGCGCAGTGTGGCCACCGACGGTGCGATGTCGTCCGGCGTGTGCAGCCGTTCAAGTGTGGCCAGTTCTTCCGGGAAGAAAGACTGCGCCCCCATCGACACGCGTGTGACGCCGCCGTCACGAAGGGCGGTCGCTTTATCGTCATCCACGGTCGCGGGGTTGGCCTCAACGGTGAACTCCGTGAGGTCGCTTAGTGTCACATATCGTCCGATGGCCGATAGGAGCGTGCGGAGTTCTTCCGTGGGAAGAATGGTCGGTGTGCCGCCGCCGCAGAACACGGTCTGCACCGGGTAGGGAGGGTCTGTCAGCCGAACTTCTAGCTCGCGTTCCAGAGCGCTGACGAGCGGTGCGGTCTGGCGGTCCTTGGTGGGGACGGAATAGAAATCGCAATAGCCGCACTTCGTTTCGCAAAAGGGCACGTGAATGTAGAGCCCGCAGTGGTTGGCGGTCTCGGAAATATTGTCAGGATTCGTCGGTTCCATGGCTCCCCAGCATAGCGGCGGTCCGAGAAAAGCGGTAATCCGGGAGATCATGGCGATGGCCGACGCTGGACAATTGAAGGGGCGCGGGCATCGGGTTATAGTAAGGGGTAGGCCTATTGATTCGGCAGGATGGCAAGCTATGCATGTTAATCTGATACTTTTTCGCGAGGACGGGAGTAAGCGGTCGTTTGCGCTCGTGCCCGGTATCACGACGATCGGGCGCAAGAAAGACTGCTCCATTCGCATACCGCTGGATGTTGTATCCCGGCGTCATGCCGAAATATGCCTTGAGGAAAACGTAGCCACCCTCCGGGACCTTGGCGCTGCGAACGGCACCTACATCAACACGAAGCGGATCGAGACGGAGCAGCTTGAGCCGGGTGACCAGATCATGATCGGCCCGATCGTCTTCACGGTTCAGATTGACGGCAAGCCCGGCACTGACGAACTCGTGACTATCCGTTCCAGCTATACGCGCAGCGATCAGGGTAGTACCGGCGCGGTGGGGACGTCAAAACATGTGTACATGTCGGATGATGAGATTGATCCGATTTCAGAGATCGAGGCGTTTGCGTCGAGCGCGGAGCAGACGGCTATTGGTTCGGATTTCGACCCCGATGACCCCTTGGCCGACTGATTGTGATGGGTTGACCGATCGCGCGTCGTGGTTTGACGAGGCATAGGACGCATGAGCACATCGCCATCCGACGCCAAGGATTCCCATAACAAGCATACCGCCTCACCGCAGAAAAGTTCTGTGCGTTCCCTGTTGTTGTTGCTTGTGGCGACCAGCGCCTTGCTCGTGTTCATCGTGGGCGTGGGTGATTTTCGTCGCAAGCAGAACGCCATTGCGCAGATGGAATGGCACTGTGGTACCTACACGTCGCGTATGGGTGATACGGGTACGTTGCCGCTGAACTTTGAGCCGGACATTGCGGTTTCTCGTCGCCTTCGAATGCTCAAAGTTTTTTGGTTGACCCGTGAGGATGCACGCGCGTTGCGCGGCATCTCGGACAAGATCATCGTGGCCTACACCGCGCCGATCCCGCGCGCGCTCGCCGCGAACGGTCGGGCTGTGGCTTACTTCAAAGACGGTGCGTTTACCGCAGCGTGGCTGGAGCCCGACGCGTTCGACAAGCACCTCAAGAAGCAGCAAGACGCCATCCGAGCGTTAGCCGCTGCGTCGGGCGGATAGCGTCAGCCTAAATGGAGGAACGGGCTTCTTCGTCCTCGGCGAGGAACCGGTCCGTGTACCGTGGGTCGACCTGCTGGCACACTTCGGTCGCCATCTCCGAGATGCGTGCGTAGTCCGGGTCTTGGCTATCTGTGGGGGTAAGCTCGCGAGACAGCGTGATGATGCGTAGCAAGTGCCGCAGCACCAGCCCCTCGTCCTTGATGAGGTTGCGGGCGCGGACGAACGGAAAGAATTCGCTGTTCATATCAAACAGCGCGCCGGCCAACCGCTTGGGTTGGTGGTAGATGTCCTCCGGCGTTTCCAGCTTGGCGTCGAACAGCGCCTTGAGCATCTCCGGAAGTGTGAGCCGGCGCGGGGGCAACGGCGCTCCATATTCATCGGCGCTGTCGTCTTCCTCGACGGCGACCACGCCGCCGTCCTCACCGGTGAGTGCGATGCCCATCTGGATCAGCGCCGGCTCGACGACTTCGGTTTGTAAAGGCCCTGGCGGCAGGTCTTCGGGAATCTCCACGCGCCTGGCCAGTGCCGGTGGTAGGGGCAGGGCTGCTTCCATCACGAGCAGTTTTTCCTCGAAGCTGCTGCGCTGCAGGTGCCCGCGCAGAAACTCGCCGTAGACGGGATCGATGCTGCGGTAGCGGAGTAGCTTGTCAATGGAGTCGCTTAGCGTGACGTGTTCGCTTTCGTTATCTCTCGTGAGGTAGCCGAACTTGGCGAGGTTGGCGATCATGTGGTCGAGCTGTTTCTGAAACCCTTCGATCCGATCGGGTTCGTTGAAGCGTTTGCTCAGAAAATCACGCGCGGCACTAAGGCTCTGGGTCTTGTGCAACAGGTAGATCAAGAAGGAGTAGGGGATCATGGATTTGCTCAGCAGCTTGGCCGGTCCGGCTGCGATGAGCGTCTTGAGCTGCCCTTCGGCCCAGTATTGCTCGGTCTTTCGCCGGGTGGGACGCTTGCGTTCGAGTTGCTTACGCATGCGCATCACGCCCGGGTCTTTGGTTTTCGGGTCGATCAGCTCATAGCGCCGTCGCCACTTTGCGATTTTCGCGTCGTCCTCGTGGGCCAGGACAAACACAAAGCCCTCGCTGTCAAACTGCGGTCTGCCCGCGCGGCCAAACATCTGGTGCGCGTCGGACGCCATGATGACCTTCTTGTCGCCGCGTTTGCCTTTGAGCAGTGTGCTTAGCACGACCGACCGCGCGGGCAGGTTGATCCCCGCGGCCAGCGTTTCCGTGCAGACGATAAACGGCACGAGCTTCTGCAAGAACAGTGATTCGATGATCTCCTTGTACTTCGGCAGCACGCCGGCATGATGCACGCCCACGCCGCGAATGAGCATCTGCCGCAGTTTCGGTCCGATCCCGGTGGAAAAATCATCGGGTGGGAGTTGTTCTTCGATGAGCTTGCGCGATTCCGGCGGGATGAGTTTGAGCCCCTTGAGGCGCTCGGCCACCTCCCAGCAACCGTCCCGGTAGAAGCAAAAAACCAGCGCGGGTGCGCGTACGGCACCGGCTTCCCCCTCGGCCATCTCCGGCAGGAATTCGGTCAGGAGTTTGTCGCCGATCCATTCAAACGTGAGCGGCACACGGCGTTCGTCTGTCTGCACGAGACGCAGGTCGCGCTTGTGGTGGTCCCTCAGCCAACGAACGAACTCGACCGTGTTGCCCGCCGTCGCCGACAGCAGCATGAGCCGGATAGACTTGGGCAGTAGTGCCAGTGATAGCTCCCACACCACGCCGCGATCCCAGTCGTTGAAGTAGTGAAACTCATCCATCACCACGCCGGAGACATCGTCCATCGTCTCTTCGCCGGCCAGCAGATGGTTGAGCAAGACCTCGGCCACCACGACGCGCACGCGGGCGTTGGGGTTGATCTTGCGGCTGCCGGTAATGAGTCCGACATCCTCACGGGCAAAGCCCCAGGTGACGGCCTTGTCTTGAAACTCACGAAACTTTTGATCCGTCAGGGCGATCAGCGGCGTGGTGTAATACAGCCGCGTGTTTGAAGCCAACGCTTCGAAGATGGCGGCCTCCGCGACGAGCGTCTTGCCCATGCCCGTCGGCGCAGAGATCAGCGCACCACCCTCGGACTCAAACCAAGCGAGTAGCGCCTCCTCCTGGAAGGGGTACAGCTCAAACTCGATCGTATCGAGAAACTTGGAACAAATGTCATCGCGATCCATGCTGGCAGTTTAGTGGAAGCAG
>JAJRSR010000058.1 GCA_024278695.1 Planctomycetota bacterium
GAGATGAACCCGCTTCACTACGTCAGCCTGGGCGTATGCCTGCTACTCGCGGCTGGGCTGTACACTCGTGGCAAGAAGCACACGCACATTCCGTTCATGCTGAGTGCGTTCATGATCGACATGATGATGCTGCTTGGCATCGAGCTGAACCGCCACGCGATCAACCAAGCGACGCACACCACAAGCCCGTTGCTGAAGTTTCATATCGCCCTGAGCTGCTTGCTCGTGGTTCTGTACATTGTCCAGATCGTCACGGGGCTGAAAAAAATCAAGGGTCGCGTGAGCAAGATACACGGGAAGACCGGCTGGCTGCTGTTTGCCGTGCGGATCGGTAATTTCATCACGAGCATTATGATCATGCATGAGAAAGCTTCGTAGCGAGCGAACCGCTTTCGGCACATCCAGCCAAGAGCCCCTCGTCCTATAACCCAACCGCATACGGAAGAAAAACGCCCACGATCCGTCGCGGGCGTTTGTGGCTCTACCAATGGCCCCGGGGCAAGAGTTTGCCGCTGTTCGGGATCTCAGGCTACGGCATGGGATGACACGGGCGACGTCGATGAATCTTGCGACTGTGCAAACCGCGAAGCCTGTCCTTCACCACACGCATCGAGCGCCTCTTTGCGTAGGACATCAATACGACGCACGAGATTCTCGCAGGCCTCCGGTCCGGTAGACGCGCCTTCGGCCGTCCCCGCTTGGGCCAGGTTGTGTAACTCGGTGAGGTGCTCGACCCGGGTCGCTCGCTCGTGCTCGATCCACTGCACGGTGGCGCAGAGTTGCTCATGCACATCCTTGAACTCATCGTTCTTGCGCAACGGACGCAACGCGGGAATGCGTCCCTTACCCAGCGCCTCCAGACCACGTCCAATCACATAAACCGGCCCCGCGATCCGATGCGTAAAGACGTACACGGCAATGCCCAGCGCCAGAGATATGACAAGTCCGAAAACACACGCTGCGACGACAACCATGGAAAAGCTATCCTGCACCGCCACCGACATGGGTGCCATCGCCCGCGCTCGCGCTTGCTGATGCAACATGTCGAATAACACGAGCGTGATAAACCCGGACACGACAAATACCACGCCGACAGTCAGCAACGTGTACTTCCATTGAAACGCCTTGTTGACCGAATAGCTTTTTCGCCGGCTCGTCACCTTTTTCACCGCACCAAAAACACTATCATTTGCGTCCATAAGATAGGGCCTCGCAATATTCCGCCTGCACGCGGAAGACTCTTTCAGAAATCCCGACCTGATGCAGCGATCGCACTGCGGTCCAACGTAACTGTACATTACGCAGCAACCCAAACGCGAACCCATACGGACCGTACAGTAGCTGCTCATTCCCGGCGGTGCCGATAAACACGCGTCGCTCGATACGCGTCCCAGAAAAAGGCGGGAGGTGATGGTGTGCGACCGCCGTGCGCCGCAACGACGAAACCGACACACCCACTGGTGCTGGACGCCGATCGGGCCAGATAACGGAATGGCCGCGCAACGGACTAACGCAGGATAACGCCAAACATAGCTGGTGGGCATGCGGCGCGGTGCGAGATGCTATTCCACATAACCCAACGACCGAAGACGATCGCGCACCGCATCATCCAGCTCTCGCGGATCGTCGGCAGCGCCTCGGATCGCACCCTGCCGCACGCAGCCCCGAAGCCACTCGGCCGCAAACGACGTGAGGCGTGCCACCACCGCCGCGTGCTCACCGGCAACGTCATGCTGCTCGGCCGGGTCATGGCGGAGATCATACAGCTCCATCGTCTCCGGACCCACATTGTAAATGCCCTTGAACGCACCATCCCGGACGACGATGTTCACATCCCCGCGCGATTCCAAATACGGCTTGAAATACTTCTTGCGGTTGATGCGCATGGATGGGGCGAACATCTTCGCATCCGACAACACTGTGCCGTCTTTCTCTGCTTGCCGGGCCTCAGCCAGATCCGGCAGCAGGCTTCGACCCCGGCAATGGTCCATCGCCTTCAGATGCCCCACAAAGTCCAAGACCGTCGGCGACACATCGACAAGGCTAACGACACGATCGATCTCACGTGGCACGACGGCAGGCTGGGGGAAACGCACCATCAACGGCACACGCACAAGCTCTTCATACACGCTCTGATCGTGCTGCCACCCACCGTGATCGAAGAACTCCTCACCATGATCCGACAAGACGATGAACAGCGTATTCTCCCACACGCCCTGATCTTTCAGTGCCGCAATCACGCTGCCAACCTTCTCGTCGGCTTCGCGCACGGCGGCCGAATAGAGCACATTGATCTCGTCGGCGTATTCGGAAATCGCACGGATCGCCTTTTCCTGCTCGGCCGAGTTATCCGTCGTGCCGATGGGACGACCAGCCGCAAAGTCGGCACGCGTCAGCCGCCGGTAGTGCAACAGCCGCTCACCAATGATACGCTTTTGCGCCTCGGTCACTGTGCCAAACTGTGACACCAACCTTTCCGGGGCGACGAACGGATCGTGCGGCTCTATGTTGTGGATGTACGCGAAGAACGGCGTCGCGCCATTGGTGGATAACCACTCGCTCAGGATCGGGCCGTCGGTGGACTTGTGGAACGAGCATTGATCGAAACCACGATCCAGCCCGGACATCGGACCGGCGTAGGGATTGGCATAAAAGGATGCGGTGGCATAACCAACCTGCGAAAGCCACTCAGCCAGAGAACTCAGCGAATCGCCGACGCGCTGCCCGTCCAGCACCACGCCGTGCTCGCACGGAAACGTGGACGTCATGAGCGACACGACCGACGGCAGCGTCCACGGCGCTGGTGCATAGCAAGATGAAAACACGACGCATTCCGAAGCGAGCGCGTCCAGGTTTGGCGAGGTCGGCTCGGGATAGCCGTAGACCCCCAGCCGGTCGGCCCGAAGCGTGTCAATCACAAAAATTACCACGTTAGGCCGACGCGAGGTGCCCGGCGCGGCACCATCAGACTCCGCCTGTTGACGGGACGGCAATGTCAACACACTGATCCAACCGGCCATCGCGATAAACACGAACAGCGCGGCCACGGCAATCCAGCCGCGTCCTCCGCGCGATTGTTCTGGTTGGTTGGGGCAGACCGTACCCATAAAAAAACCCTCATGCTGTTTCAGGAAATCGAGACGACACAACCCTGCCAGCGGGCGTAGCGCCAGATAGGCTCGGCATGGAAACGCCTTGAGTCTGAAACTCGGGCCTCGATAGCCTTGTGCCAAGCCCCAAGCGCCAGGCGGCTAGGACGTGAGCTTGTACTTCCCGCCGGTGATCTCGACTTCGTGCCCGGCTTCCTCAAAATGGTTGAGGTAACGGAATATGGACCGGCGCGACGCACCGACCGCCTTCATCATCTGCTCGATCGAGGCACCTTTCTTGAGAAGGACTGCGAGCTGTTGGTGCCGGCCGGCGACCGACTTGTTGCTCTTCATCCCTTTGACGATCGCAGCGGCCGTCTTCTTTTGGGCGGCGTTGGCTCCGAACCCACCCTTGGAAATCGCGAACTCCAAAGCCCGTAGAATCGTCTGGGTTTCAAGGAAGCTGGTATTTTGCACTGTAACGTCTCCCGTTCGGCATCGAATTCGCATCAAGCCATCAATAGTATGAAATTAACCGTCCAAATATCGTAGCACTCTCGCAGCGCTTTGACCACAACGCTAGCGTTTAATTTATGTAGAATGCCGCAAGCTGGCACACGGGGAACCCCTACCCGGAGAAAGACCCTAACCTACCGAACCAGCATGACTTAAAGTAGCGTATCGAGCCAGCCGCCTGCCCGCCGGCTACCGACAGCCCGTGGCACTCGCGGAAAGCGTGCGACGCGGCTTCGCAGGGGCAGAAGGGTTGATCTATCGGGTGACGCTGGATACAACCATCCTGATAGAGCGAATGCACCATGACCGGACTCAAGAGATTCATCTTTCGCTCGCTCGTCACACCGGTCAGGGTTTACGCCCGGACAATGTTGGACCTCCGCATCCTCGGGGCTCATCACATTCCGACCGGTCCAAAAATCTACGCCCACAACCACATCAGCTCATTGGATACCGTCTGGGTGCTCCCGGTCTTCCCGGAGC
>JAJRSR010000059.1 GCA_024278695.1 Planctomycetota bacterium
GTTTGACCCGATGTTTGTCAAGCCCGATGCTCGTTCAAGCGCGGCGTAACACCCGCTGTCTCGTAGCAGACGGTGTACAAGTTGGCCCATCGTACCGCAAGGGTCGGTTCTTCGCACGTTCTCTTCGCAACGAAGTGGTGGGCTGTGATCGCCTAAGATTTCACAGAGGTGTCGGGTGGGATGGCCTGTAGCTTTTCGACGAATTCAGCGATGACCCACTCCGGAGTGGATGCGCCGGCCGTCACGCCGGCCACAGACTTCCCGGCTACCATAGAGGCGTCAAACTGATCCCAGGTTTCTATGTGGTAGGTTTCGCGACCGGCTTCTGTACACAGCCGCGCCATCTCGCGTGTGTTGGCCGAGTGCAGCCCGCCAAGCACGAACATCACTTCCACTTCGGTGCATAACGCGACGGCCGCTTCTTGTCGGCGCGTTACTTCAAGGCAGAGCGTGTTGACCACTTTGACTTCGCGGTAGGGGCGTTTGAGGATCTCGGCAATCATCTCGGCCACATGCACGGGGGAGTGTGTGGTTTGTGCGACGATGCCGATGCGTTCACGGTAGGGGAGTGCCGTCTCGAGATCCGAACCCTTATCGACCACGGTGACCTTCGGCGCGTACGCGATCACGCCTCGGACCTCCGGGTGGTTGGGATCACCGATCATGACGACATGGTAGCCTTCATCGTGAAGCTGCTTCACGACGTTTTGAGCACGTTTCACCAGCACGCAGGTCGCGTCGATAATGTCGAGCCCGCGATCTTTGGCCCGTGCGTAGGTGTTGGGGGCCGCGCCGTGCGAGCGAATGAGGACGGCGTGCGAGGGGTCCACGGATTCCAGCTCGCCGGACTGGTCAAGCCCGGCTTGTTCCAGTTTCGAGACGACCTGCTTGTTGTGGATCACCGGCCCCAGTGCCACGACGTTGCCAGCACCGTGTGTTTCCACGGCCGCTTCAGCAATTTCGATGGCATCCTCGACACCAAAGCAAAACCCACGTGAGCTAGCGATTTTCACTTTCATGAAGTCATGATCTCGAATCGTTGCTTGGTCTGATTCTTCTCGAACAGCGGGTTTCAATCATCGCATTGCATTAGACACATTCCGACACCCACGCGTTCCAGGTGCGTACTACGAGAGCCTAACCCATTGGTGCCAGTCATTCGACGTGACCCCCTCGCGATTAGCCGCCGTTTTTCTTCTTCTTGCCGAACAGGCCTTCGCCGAGCCCCTTGAGCTGATTGCCGATGTCATCCTTTTTCTTGGGCGCTTCGTCTTGCTTGGCTTCGGGTTGTTTTTTCCCGCCGAGACTGGGCAGCATGTTTTCCAGGCCTACGTCGGGGATTGTGCCCTTGAGGTCCACGTCTGACAGCGCATCTTGAATCGCGTCATCCGCCCGACCACGAACCTCGTTTGCAAGCATATCGGCACCTGCGGCAACCAGCGCATCGGCCAACTGAGTATCGTCGAGACGGATGCGCGGGTTATCAATCGGCCCGCGAATTCCCAACGGGATGGTCAGCTTGCTCACCGGTGTGGCCCCAGCTCCGGAGATGGCCACCGTCGTGTTGTGAAAATCAACCTGCATGGTCAGATCGATGTATGTGCCGCCGGTACCGCGAAACGACCCCCGCATCCCTACATCCATCGTGCCGCCAGCTACGGGCTTCGTGCCGCCGCCTAGGTTGCTTACCATGCTGTCCACGTCCAAACCCGCGCAGCTAAAGTCAATGAAGTTCTCTCCGCTTGCCGCAGAGGCCCCGGCCAACGCCATTGAGAATAACAACGTCTTCGCGCTCGATTCTATGCTAACCTTCGGCACCTCTTGGAGGAGTGCGGGTTGGGTGGATAGAAAGCTGGCACGAATCGTTAGCGTTTCGTTTGCCGGGTAACCAGTTGCCACATTCTCCGCGTCTAGCTGATCGACAACGAACCGCGGCGCGCCATCGATGAGGTGGCTGGCCATCACCCTGGCGTAGCCCAGCGCCAGCGCCTCGCGTTCGAGCCGGTCGCGGAGGGATTCACCCGCGATCGCGCCTTTGGCATCGCTGGATTCGGCGTCATCGGACTCCGCAGGTCCGGATATCTTCTCGATCCACTGTCTCATCTGCGTGAGTGGTTGCTGCCATTGCTCCGGGTTCTGGAGGTAGTCGGCCAGCGTTTTCTCGCCCGCCTTCGCCGGGACAGGTTCCACGGGGGCGGGGGCGTTACCGACGCGCTTCCCCGGCGTCTGGCGCGACGCACCGTGGGCAGCGTCGGTGAAGACCACCCGGTCGAGCCGGAGCTGCTTTCTCAGCAGTGACGCGGCGCTGACATCGGCCTCGATCTTACCCGCACGGAACAGGTCCACGCCCAAGTTGTTTGGATCGGCCATCGCCAACCCGGTGAGCGTCATGCGTCCGCCAGCCAGATCAATATCCGCGCCAGCCAGATCAACCGTAGCCCCGTTCGCTTCTTCCAGCCCACGCCGCAGGGCAGACGCAATGAACGGGCCGGAGAAAAACATCTGCGTCACGACCAGGAGCACCACCACCAACCCGCAGATTGCCACGCCGACCGGGCGAATCAGCCCGCCCTTTTTTTCGAGCATGACGGTGTAGCTGTCCTTGGAACCCTTGCCGACGAACACGCGGAGAAAGAGCTTGACCCACCATTTGTCGATCATTTTTTTGTAGAGGTCGGAGCCTTCTTCGAGCGACGACATTCTTGTGCGGATTCTTCGGACGGTCCGGATTAAGATGATCCCCGCTATTACGCCGAGGGCCGCCCCGATGACCAGCCCGCCGCACGTGACGTAATATTCAAACCCGAAAAGCGCGAGTACGGGTGCGTTAATCATCGCTTTGAACAGCGATTGCGTCGGCCCGTCCAGCAGAAATCGCCCGACCGAGAACGATAGCGGCAGCAGTATCAGCGACAGGAGCTTGGCAACCCCGGCAACACCCAAAGCCAGCGTGATGTTCACGTTCAGCACGAGCAGCGCGAGCGCGAGCACAATGACCAACCCCGGAGCCTGGACAAAACCCGGCATGAACCCCAACGCCGCGCCAACCACGCACGAAGCCATAAGCTGCCCCGGCGTAGCCCCACCCCGCAAGATTTTGGCGATTTTCTTAAACATCAATTTGTCCCTTTACGAGTCTGAACGCACCACGTTGTCCGTTGGTTTGGTCCGTAGGCCGGGCACCGCCCGACGAGCCAGCAGCCGACAAGTATGTTGTGCTCTGCCCGACGCCGCATCATACCACCTGCCTATCCAGAGAAAAGCCCAACGAGTTGCCAACCCGTCCGATCCTGGACGGTTCAAGGGCTTTCATCCGTACCCGCAACAGGCATCGTAGGGCGTCCGAAAACGTGATTTGACAGCGATGCGAAGGACGAATAGGATACGCAGAGCCGCGTTTTTCTGGCGACAGTCTAATACACGGCCAGGCTACGATGGCTTTTGCGAATGCACTGCGCGTTTCACCCGTCTGCCTGTAGGTACATCAGGAAATTGAGTGTTTATGAGATTTGAAGAATTGCGGCTTATCAAGCCGCTGCTGGATGCGGTGCATTCAGCCGGTTACGAGACCCCTACGCCCATCCAGGAAAAAGTCATCCCGTTGGTTCTCGACGGGCGGGACATCGTAGCGTGTGCCCAGACGGGCACGGGAAAGACGGCGGCCTTTGCCCTGCCGATCATCCAACGCCTTAGCCAGGATATGCCGACCCCGGCTAAGGACACGGCGCGTCCGCCGGGCGGTGGTCCGCGGCGTGACCCCACGCGGCACAAGAATGGCGGTCGTCGCATTGATCCGCGAACCTTTCGCAAGACGCGTACGCTGGTGCTCGCGCCGACGCGTGAGCTAGCCCAACAGATTCTCGATAGCTTCAAAACGTATGGTCGCAACAGCGGCCTTCGGTTCACGGCTGTTTACGGCGGGGTCAATAAAAACCCGCAGTTTCGGGCCTTGCGTGCCGGTGTTGATGTTCTCGTGGCCACACCGGGTCGCCTGCTGGACTTGATGTCTGAGGGTGCGGTTCGGCTCGATGCCGTGAACGTGTTGGTTTTGGATGAGGCCGACCGTATGTTGGACATGGGCTTCATGCCCGACATCCGCCGGATTCTCTCGAAGGTACCGACGCAGCGCCAGACGCTGTTGCTGTCTGCCACCATGCCGGCTCCGATTCGCGAACTGGCCAAGGACATCTTGAACGACCCGGCTTCTGTCGAGGTCGCGCGGGTGTCGTCTTCGGCGGAGACCGTCGCGCATTGGTCCTACCGTGTGGAGAAGCCGGAAAAGCCGGACCTGTTGCGTTCGGTCCTGGAAAACACGCCTTTTACGCGGGCTTTGGTGTTCACGCGTACGAAGCACGGCGCGGACAAGGTCGTTCGCAATCTCACGCGCAGCGGGCTGGAGGCTGCCGCGATTCACGGCAACAAGACCCAAAACGCTCGCACACGGGCACTCGCCGCGTTTAAGTCCGGCAAGACGGCCGTACTGGTTGCGACCGATATTGCGGCCCGCGGCTTGGATGTCAACGATATTTCGCACGTCATCAACTATGACCTGACCGACGAACCTGAGACGTACGTCCACCGCATTGGCCGAACCGGTCGTGCGGGAGCGACTGGTATTGCACTGTCGTTTGTCAGCCGGGAAGACTACGGCAACCTGCACGCGATCGAGCGGATGATACAAACCGAGCTACAGCCCGCCGGAGACCTTCCTGGGTATGTGGCACCAACGGACCCGATTCCCAAACCGATGAGCCACTCGCGTCGCGGCAAGCCGAAAGCCGGTGGCGGGGGCGGCCAGCAGAGAAGTCGTTTCGGACAAAAAAACGGATCGAGAAACGCTTCGAGGAATGGTAGCGTCCGAAGAAACGGCAACGCCCCGAAAAACGGTACGCGACGCCGAACCCGTAGCGGCGGGAGTAAAACGGGCAACGGAGCCAGCACTGCGATGGCCGGCAAGTAGCTGATCGCAAGTAGGCAATCGCAGTAAAACTAACAGCGGCCAAGCGTCTTCGCTTGGCCGCTGTTCTTTAGAGCCGTAGCATCATTGCGGCTGGTTTTGGCTATTCATGGATCAATATCACGGAAGCGGGAAGGCGATCTGACATGACCCATGGGCCGCGGTTACCGTTCTCGCGGCTTTAGCTATCGCTGTTCCGTCTCGATTGCGAGGTCGAGCAGTTCACTTCGGTTACCAAGCGTGATCCGCGTCTTGCGTTTGACACCGCGACGGATAAAGGTGGTTTCGACCGTGCTTCCTACGGGGGTGTACTGCACCAGTCGTACGAGGTGGTCAGAGTCGTGGACGTCTTTACCGTCATACTTTGTGATGATGTCACCGCCACGGAGTCCGGCGAGGTCGGCCGGTCCGTTTTTTACTGTGACGCGTTCGATGCGAGCGCCGCGCGGGGCCGTAGACTCGGCCACACGCTGTGACAGCGGGGGAGCGACATCGCGGACACGGACCCCGAGGAACCCATACCGCACGGTTTCGCCACGTTGAAGCAGATCGAGAATGTGGAGCGTGTTGTGGTTGATAGGGATGGCATAGCCATGACCCTCGCTCACGCCCGTTGTCGTTTCGATGGCCGTCACGATGCCGATAACTTTACCGTCAATATCAAACAGCGGTCCGCCGCTGCTTCCCGGGTTGATTGTGGCCGACGTCTCAACGAGATTGCCGTAATACTGTAGTTCAGAGTTTCCGGCGAGCCGCCGCGTCATATCTCGGTCGGTGGCGCTGACTACGCCATAGGTGACTGAGGGAGCGCCGTCGTTATCAAAAGCCAGCCCGAAGGGGTTGCCACAGGCAAACGCCCACTGATTGATGCGAAGCTTCGGGGCTTCAGTGAAGTCTACGGCGTCGAGCCCGGTTTCGTCGATCTTGAGAACGGCCAGATCGCTTCGCGGGTCCGCCTGAACGAGTGCAGCATCGTAACGCATGCCGTTGCTCAGAATCACGGAGATCGCATCGGCGTTTTCGATGACGTGGTTGTTGGTTGCGATGTAGCCATCGGCATGAAGCACGAATCCGGTACCCTGGCTGAGCGGCTGCTTGACCTGACCGCTGTAGTTGCCAGTCGTGGGCGTCTCATAACATCGGATGGCCACGACGTGTGGTCGTACGCCGTCAGCCAGCGTCGTGAACGCTTTCTCCAAGGCGACAAGGTCGGCCAAGCGGTAGGTTCGATCCGCGCCGAGCGTCGCGTCGGCTGTCGCCAGCATGACGGCGCAAAGAACCAGCGAAGCCGCCAAACCCCGCCCTGAAAGAACTCGCGTTCCACGTACCAGCATATGCGCAACCTCCGCTCGAAGACTCTCGTGTCCTGACGGCCAAATGCCGCCAAACATTATAGCCGAGTCGGCACAGTGGGAGGAATAAAATTGGTACATTTCCGGACTGACCGAAAATGCATGTGAGTTTTTTCGGTATGCAGGCTATTCTAAGCCCTTGACGCGGGGTAAACGCCAACGGCGGCGAAGCGGGGAAATGGGAGAGTTAGCGGTTCTCGGACGGTTCGTGAGTACTCGCCGGGGCCTATTCCGCGAGGCATTCCTGGATTTTTCGGATGGCCTCTTGCTCAATCTGCCGGACGCGTTCGCGGGTGAGTTTGACCTCGCCGCCGATCTGCTTGAGTGTCATCGGGTCACGCCCGTCCAGTCCGAACCGCAGGCGGAGGATCGTAGACTCACGTTCATCCAGATCATTGAGCATGCCCACGACGCGCTGTGTCTCGGATTCGTCAAGCAATTCCGTTTCAGGCATGGGTGTGCGCAGATCGGCAAGCCCTTCGGTCATGCTTGTGCCGTCAGCAGACTCGGAGTCTTGCGTCGGCGCGGACACGGCCTTGACGGCATTACGGATGTGGTCGATTTTGCTTTCGGCCATCTCCATTTTTTCCGCAAGCTCGGCTGTCGTCGGGGCACGACCTTCGGTCTCCATAAATTGCTCATGAGCCTCGCGGAATCGAGAGATCATCTCGACCATGTAGGCCGGAATATGAATCGGCTTGTCGCTGTTGATGAGGCTTCGCTTGATGGACTGCTTGATCCACCAGGAAGCGTAGGTGCTAAACCGCGTGTTTTGCGCAGGGTCAAAGCCCTCGACCGCGCGAATGAGCCCAAGGTTGCCCTCGTTGATGAGGTCGTTGAGCGTGACGCCGCGTTTGGCGTACTTCTTGGCGATATTGACGACAAGCCGCAAATTGGACTTGACCATCCGCTCACGCGCCACAGCGGCTTCGTTCTCTGCCGCTTCACGCTCCTGGTAGGTGACCGTTTGCTTGGCAAACAGCTCGGCCATTTCCTTACCGCGACGTACTATGCTCGCCAGCTCTTTTTCCTCATCAGCGGTTAGAAGGGGGGCTTCGTTAATCTGCTTGAGGTAAACTTGTAGTCCAGTATCAACAGCGATCGTACCGTCCCCCAAAAGTTACGAGGATGCAGAGCAGCCGTTTCATCCCTGCGGCATCACTAGGCCCAGGCATCCCTGCTCGGACCACGGCGCGCCGCAGACTGGACTATTCTAGTCCGCTGTCGTCGCGTCGCCCACCTCACCGGCGTCACCAGAATCGCCATCGGAAGCCTCAGGTGACTCCGGGGCGGCTTCGGTAGAGGCCTCCTCAGACGCTGCGGGCACGGCCGGTGCATCCGGCGTGGTCGCCTCGGGGCTCGCTGCGGGTACCTCAGCAGCCGGAGCCTCCGCTTCGGCGTCCTTGCCCGGCTCTAGCATGGATGCCGACAGGAGGGCTCCAGAGCCCTCCAGGCCGCCACGTCGCACTTTCGAGGGTTCTGCGGGCTCGTTTTCGGCCGACTGCTCTGCCGACCACTCCGCCCGCTTCTTCGAAAGCCCGATTTTCCGCTCGACCGGATCGACCCGGAGGATCTTCACCAGTACCTTATCGCCGATTTTGACCTCCGCGTGTGGGTCTTCGACCTTATGATCGGCTAATTCACTGACGTGGAGTAGACCTTCGAGGTCTTCCTCCAGCTCGACGAAGACGCCAAAATTGGTGATTTTGGTGATCGTGCCCTCGACAATCTGGCCAGGGATGTAGTTTTCGGGCACAGCATGAGCCCACGGGTCTTCGTGAAGCTGCTTGAGGCCGAGCGCGATACGTTGCTTGCTCTCCTCGACCTTGAGGACCACACATTCCACATCGTCGCTCTTTTTGAGAACTTCGGACGGGTGGCTGATCTTCTTCGTCCAACTCATGTCCGAAACATGGAGCAGACCGTCGATCCCCTCTTCGATCTCCACGAACGCCCCATAATTGGTCAGGTTGCGGACGGAGCCTTTGATCCGCGTATTCGGCGGGTACTTTTCGGCCACGTGCGTCCAGGGGTTTTCCTGCGTCTGCTTGATGCCGAGCGAGATTTCCTGCTTGTTCTTGTTGATGTCGAGGACGATGACTTCGATTTCATCGCCGACGGCCAACATCTCGGACGGGTGGTTGATTCGGCGCGTCCAGCTCATCTCGCTGATGTGGACCAAGCCCTCGATGCCGGCCTCGATCTTCACGAAGGCACCGTAGTTCATGATGTTGACGACTTCGCCCTTGAGGCGGGTGTCGATCGGGTAGCTGTTCTCGATTTCTTCCCACGGGTTGGGTTTGAGCTGCTTGAGACCCAGCGCGATCTTTTCCTTTTCCCGGTCAATGTTGAGCACCTTGACCTCGATCTCCTCGTCGATCTTGACGACTTCAGAGGGATGGGTGATGCGGTCCCAACTCATGTCGGTGATGTGCAGCAGACCGTCGATACCGCCGAGATCAACGAACGCACCGAAGCCGGCGATGTTCTTGACCGTGCCCTTGCGGGTCTGGCCGACTTCGAGATCGACCATGAGTGCCTCTTTCGCGGCCGATCGCTCTTCCTCGATCAGACGCCGACGTGAGACGACGATGTTGCGTCGCTCCACATCAACCTTGAGGATCTTCGCACGGATGCTCTTGCCGATCAGCTCGCCAATATCACCGGGGCGGCGGATGTCCACCTGCGACGCCGGCAAAAAGACGGGGTAGCCGATGTCGATCAGCAGTCCGCCCTTGATTTTACGCATGACGCGGCCTTCGACCGTGTCGCCCTCATTCTTTGTCTCGACGATCTTGCGCCAGTTGATCAGGCGGTCGGCTTTCCGCTTTGAAAGCACGATGAGCCCGCTATCGGATTCGATCGCTTCGAGCCAGACCTGGACTTCGTCGCCGATGTCAGCGGTATCACCCGCGTCCCACTCATTCGCCGCGACGAGCCCTTCGCTTTTTAACCCGACATCTACGACGTAGTCATCACCGGCTTTGCCGACGATCTTGCCTTTGAGGATGGTTCCCGGGGCAAGGTCGTTGTCATCGCCTTGAGCCATCGTTTCCAGTTGAACGTCAGCCCCGCCGAAGAGGGAATCCACTTCGGCACCAAAGCCGGCGTCTTGTTCGTCCAGGTCTGCGATGAGGTTGAAATCTACCATGGTTCTTCAGTCTTTCACGTTCTCAAAAGGCCTTTGCGTTGCCAGGAAGTTCCCAGTGTTTGGAAAAGTCGCATCGGTCCACACCGCAGGTGCGGCGAACGAAGGGCGGCGGCAAAGTTGCGGTTCGGGTCCCAGGCCAATCCATCAAGACAGGTGCTATCAAGATAAGGGGGAAGGGAATACGGACCGTCTTAGGTGGCCATCAAATCTCGCGGGTGCGGAACAACCGCACCAAAATCGCGTGGGGTGATGGACCCCATATCGCTACAACTATCGTTATCGTTAGCGCGGTCATACCGCGCCGCTTCCGCGAGCGAAGCAACAAACCCACGGGGACCGCCGCGCCCAAGACGGCCGGCGATCGGACCCGGTGTTTGGGGCTTTAGTGGCAAGCGGTATAGTCGCCCGATGCTGCGCATGGTTTAGCAAACGCTGATCTTGTGAACGCCGCGTCGGCGTTTGCGGTTGATCATTTTCCGCCCTGAGGCGGTACGCATGCGTGTTCGAAAGCCCTGCTTGCGGGCACGCTTGATTTTGCTGTTACGGCGGGGGTAATGCACGAGAGTAAACCTTTTTCACCCAGAGTGTTGCGCCTAGCGCCTCGGCCACGCCCCAGCGGCGGCCGTTCAACCAACAGGAACCCGAAAACGTATCACCGATCGGTCCAGTCGGCAAGTCCCCTGGCGGGAGAAGTTGCCCGCCGGGTGCAAGACAGATGGGGCGGTTGTACGTGGGGTGGCATGGACAAGCGTCGCGGCCATGGCATGGCGAATACAGAAAAGGCTCCCGAGGCGACGCTTGCCCGTGTTCTCCCTGTTTGTCCGTGCCACCCAACCGCCAATTCAGTCTTGTGGCCGTCTGTGGGGGCATTCGGACCCAGTTTGACCGAGCGGCGGGGCGTATGGTACCCTGAGATCGGAAAGGCATTGGGTTGGCGTCTGCCGCTGGGGGCGGCACGAGCGGTTTTTGGCTCGAAGCGTTGATTTTGGCCTATTGCGGGGCATCTCTGAACAGTGACGGAGAGCCCGGCTTGTGTTTACCGGTCCTTGGCAAAGGGCGCGACCGGCCGCTCGTGGCGGCTACAGGTATCGCGGTTTTCGCCAACGGCCAGTATGGATGGACGCCGTGGGTAATACCGATCTTTGTGCCCGTACGTTTGAGGTGACCGGTTACGAGTTCCGCGATGCGGAATTGCTGCTGACCTCCCTCACTCATTCTTCCGTCGCCGATTCCCGTCTCCAAAGCAACGAACGGCTCGAGTTCCTGGGCGATGCCATATTGGGCATGGTCGTTTGTGTGGAGCTATGCGATCGTTTCGAGACTTGGCTTGAGGGGGATCTGACCAAGGCCAAGTCGGTGCTTGTCTCGCGGCGCATCTGTGCGGACATCTCGGACGAGATTGGGCTGACGGAGCTGCTCATCCTCGGGAACGGTATCGACGGGCAGCAGAATCTGCCGTTGTCCCTCCGGGCGGCCGTGCTCGAATCGGTGATCGGCGCGATGTTTCTCGACGGTGGCATTGAGGCGGCCAAGGAGTTCATTCTGCGTATCACGCACGACTATTTCGAGAAGGCGGCCGAGAACGACCACCACGACAATTACAAATCCAGCTTGCAGCACTACGCCCAGCGGCATCTCTCTTCTACGCCGCGTTACGACTCATTGGACGAGCAAGGCCCGGACCACAGCAAGTGTTTTGAGGTCTGCGTCGTGATTGACGGCGTACGGTACCCCAGCGCCTGGGGGCCGACAAAGAAGGCGGCCGAGCAAGAAGCGGCAAAAAAAGCCCTCGAAGCGCTGACCCACAAGACAACCGCCAACCCGCCGAGTGCTGCGTAGGGAAACGTAAACCGAGGGGTATAACCTCTATGGCTCGCCAACTGGGATCTGCCGCGCGACGGATCAATCCAAGGTTTCGTAGGGTTCGGTCATTCCCGAGTTATGCAGTCGAGACAATTCCATCGCTTCTTGGAATTGCTTCCGGTACTGTGTGAGCAGTCTGATGTACCAGAAGAGAATCACGAGGCCGATGATTCCGCCGAAACAAGCCGAGATGCCGAGACCGATAGCCATTCCTGGTGGCGGGGCGGTGCCGGCCGTCGTTCCGACAGGTGCGGCGACCGGCACGGTGGTTTGAGGGGCCGGTGCATTCCTGGCGATCGAAGGCGCGGAAGCGGCGTTCGGTGTGCCCGTCGTACCGGCGGTTGGCGCGACCGCACCCGGCGCTGTGGCTGCGGGCACCGGACCAGCAGCACCCATCATCAAGCCTGCCGGCGCAAAGACCCACACCGCAATTCCAAATGCCATCCAAAGCCCACCGAAGATGCCCGAGGTCCAAATGAAGCGTGTTGTCGATTGGATGAGTTTTTCGTCTGGAATTCGCGTCGCAAACCTTCGGTAATAGAA
>JAJRSR010000060.1 GCA_024278695.1 Planctomycetota bacterium
GGGCAGCACTTCGTCTTTTTTCTTCTTGCCCTTTTTCTTGTCGGTCTTGCCGTCATCCTTGTCATCGTCGGAATCGTCGTCATCCGTTGCGGTGGCCGCGTCGCTCTTGGTCGTGTCATTGTCTGAATCATCGTCTGAATCGTCGTCTGAGTCATCGTCTGAATCGTCGTCTGAGTCGCAGTCACTATCTTCAGCGTCTTCCACCGGCGGGTTGATCGCTTTGTCGAACGCTTCTTTGACTTCGCTGCGCGTCAGGGCGACGGTGGCCGCGTAGATGGAGTCAGTACCGTCGGAATCACTGACGAAGTAGAGTTTCAATCCGTCCGGTGACCACGCGATCGCACCCTCACGTGCGTGCGTTTTTGTCACGCGTCGCGTCGTGCTCTTGTCTTCCATGTTTCGGACGTAGACTTCCCCGTAGGCGATGTACGCCATCGTCTTTCCATCAGGGCTTAACGCGGCTTCCTTGGTCTTGGTGCCGATGGCGAGCAACTTGAACCGATCCTGTTCATCCTCCGGAGCCGTGATGCTGATCGGGCTTGGTTTAGCCCCTGGTTGCGCCAGGTCGAGCGAATAGAGGCTTCCCCAGACATGCAGCACCGCGGTACCGCCGTCGGCCGACACGTCAAAGTGCTGGATGTCATGCCGTTGAAACCCCGTGAGGCGCGTCGCGGTGCTGCCGCCGCGGCTCGCGTCCATGCGGTAGAGGTTGACGCAGTTCAGTTCCCGGTCGGATAAAAAGAGGACGTCCGTGCCACCGGTCCACTTGGCCGACGTGTCATTGCCGACGTAGGTCGTGAGGCGGTTGAAGGCGTTGTCTCTTCGATCAAACGTCCAGATGTCGCGAGAAGCTGCGCCCTTGTAATGCCGGCGCGTGGCCCGAACGCCGCCACGGGTGAACGCGATCAGTTTTCCATCCGGATGAACGGCCGGCTCAGATCCGAAAGCATCGTGCAAACGGTGGATCACGCCGCCAGACTCGCTAACCATGAAAGGCCTCGGTGAACGGAACAGATCACCCTCGCGTGATGAGGAGAACGTGATGACAGAGTTCCCCGCGGCGTCGGTGCCGAACGAGCTCAAAGCGCATGTCTGATCCGTGTCTGTGACGAGTCGGATGTCAGAACCGTCCGCTTCCATGAGGTAGATGTTGGTGTATCCGTTCCGATCGGAAGCGAACGCGATATGCTGGCCATCGCGGCTCCACGCTGAACGTGATTCGTCACCGGGGTGGCTCGTCAAGCGGCTGGCCATCCCGCCGGAGATGCTGACGTTCCAAAGGTCGCCGCGCCAGGAAAACACGATGTTCTTGCCGTCCGGACTAAGCGAAGGGAAACGCGGCAGGTTGACGTTGCCGCTCGCGCTCTCGACCGCACTCGCCGGCGACCCTGCTTGCGATAACGTGGCGTAGGTGGTTACGGGTGTCACCCTGCTCTCGGCTTGTGCGCAGCCGACGGCGATACAAATCAGGAACAGGGTTGTGGCGGTGGTACGAAGCATGGCGTTTCCTTAATACTTGTCCGTTTCAGAGTTCGTGGGCGTTCTCAACAAGCGGGGCAACCGGCGCGATGGCTATCGAAGTTACGGCGATCCACGCCAAGCCAGTCATTCCGGCCAACGCGCACCGCGAAGGGCCCGAAGCTGCATCGTAGGGCACGATGCGGCACTGTGGCAAGTTCTTTCGCAGCGCAACAACGCGAGATACCCTCGGAAGTGATGTAACAAGTTGTATGTTGCCGTATTGCCCGTCCCTATTCAGCCAAGAGCGATTCGATGATCGCTTCGAACTTCGCGCGCTGGCCGAGGTAGGTCACGCCGGTCGCGGGTCCGGTGAAGCCGGTGTGGACGGCTCGCAGCGTTCCCTTGGCATCGAAAAACATCGTTGTTGGGTAGGACCGCAGCTTGTCAATGAGGGGCAGCTTCGCGGACGCCTTGGTCTTGTCGGACGTGCCGGCGATCAGTACGGGGTAGGTCACGCCTTGCCGTTCGATGTAGGTACGCACTTGCTTGGCGTCGCGCTCGACATTCCCGGTAAGCTCAAACGCCAGCCCGACAATGTTGAGGCCGCGGTTACGGTAACGCTTGTCCAGTTCAATCATGTACGCCGTGGCGTCGTGGCAGTTCGGGCACCATGAGCCGAAGATGATGACGATACGAGCCCTGCCCGAGAAAGACTTGCTCCCGAGCGATTGCATGCGGCCGTTGATGTCCGGGAACGCCATGTCGTTGAGCGAGCCGACGCCGGTGGGGGTGGTCTGCCCAAACGGATCGGGTAGGGCGAAGCCGTTGGCACGCTACCCCGTCCAGGTTTCATGCCAGGTGTCGCGCGACCAGAAATCTCCGGCCAGCGTTCCCTCCGGTGTGTACTCAGCCTTGAACAGGAACGCATGGGCACCGTCGAAGCAAGAGAGATTCAGGTGGGTGCCGTCGAATGTACCCGCGAGGAAGCGGTAGTCGCCGGTGGTTGTCATGAACGTGCCGGTCGCAGTCAGATCCGGGCGTGCCTGAAACACACCGACGGCCTCGTCCGCAGACTTGGAAAACTTGACCCGCCAGTGCCCGTTGATCGAGACGCTTCGGTGGGTGCCCGCAGCGTCTTCGACGGCCGGGAAACGCAGCGCCTTGCCGGCGATCGCGTGAAAGTCGAGCTCGCTCCATGTGTCGCCCGCAGACTTCCGACGCCAGATGCCGTCCATACGCTTGCCGTCATCGCTCAGGGCTGCGGTGAGCTTGGAATCGTAGTAGTCGATCTCGAGCGCGATATGTCCGCGATCAACAGACACGATCGGTATGGGGATACGCTCCGGACCGTTGATGATCCACGCCCGTCGCGTGCCGCGGTCCATCTTGAACTCAAGCCCGAAAGGAAGCTGCCCGCCAGGGCTATCAAGCCACGCACGCCACATGCCCGCCTTGGGGACCTGTTCGTTGATCGGTGTATCGGCGGTGGCCGTTGAACCGGAGAGTGATACGAAAGTGAAGGCACCAATGATGCCGAGGCCGGTGAATCGCTTTCTAGCGGGCATGGCTGAGAGCCTCCGAGGTGCCTGACGAATAAACAATCGTTATGACGCCGCGCGGCAGCGCCGCATCAGACAGTACGCCAGCGCTCCCATCACGGCCAGCGCGGCGAGCATGGTCGTCGTGTCTCCGGCCCAGGTGTGACCGACTTCCCAGGGTAGCGGCATCTTTCGGCCACCGGGCTGCGGTGGTGAGTTTTGCCACAGCACGACGCCCGCGATCAGCACGCCGAGCAGCCCCTCACCGCCGACCAAGCCTGATCCGAACAGCACACCGCGCTCTCGACGATCGGATCGCTCTTCGTCTGAGGCGGCGCGCCGTTCGACAAGCCACCGCACCGCGCCGCCGAGAAACACGGGCGTCATGGTGGAGACCGGCAGGTACACGCCCACGGCAAATGCGAGTGACGGTATGCGAAGCAGTTCCATAATCACGGTGATGCCCGCGCCGATGCCGACCAGTGTCCAGGGGAGTTTGGCCTGGAGCACGCCCTCGATCACGAGCTTCATGAGGGTGCCCTGTGGCGCGGGGAGGTCTTAGCTGCCGAGCCCGAGCGATTGATCCAGAAGCAACACCGTCGCACAGACGGCCGTCGCGCTCGTGATGACGCCGATCAACTCGCCAAGCTGTTGGCGACGCGGCGTGGCCCCGAGCAGGAAGCCGGTTTTGAGGTCTTGGGACGTGTCGCCTGCGATGGACGCAGCGATCGCCACAACACAACCGACCGTCAGTGTGGCCACCATGCCGGTGTCATCGGTCCAGCCAAGAATGCGAAACATGGTGGCCGTGCCGAGCAGTGCGGCGATGGTCATGCCGCTGGTCGGGTTGGACGTAACCCCTACGAGTCCGACGATCCGCGACGCGACCGTCACAAAGAAAAACGCAAAAACAATCACGCAGATGGCGGCCACGAACCGCATCGGGAACGACTCCACCGTGCCGAACGCCTGCGGCACGAACGTGAGCACTGCTGCGATTCCAGCGATACCAAGCCCGACGTATCGAAGGGGTAAGTCGCGGGCCGTGCGTATTTGTGGTGCGGTCTCACCGATTCGGGCACTGAGCTGGCGCGTACCGATCTTGAAACTCTCGATCATTGTCGGCACGCTTCGACACAGCGTGATGATGCCGGCCGCAGCCACGGCACCAGCGCCGATGTACCGAACGTAGCGGTTCCAGAGGTCATGCGAGGACATCTCGCTGATTGTCCTGACGGTTTCCGGATAGAACGGCTCGGTGCGACCCGAACCCCACCACGCGATCGCCGGGATAATCACGAGCGCCGAGAGCAACCCGCCGCCGACCATGATAGCGCCGATGCGCGGTCCAAGAATGAAACCCACGCCGAACAGCGCCGGTGACATCTTCATGCCGATCTCGGCCTTTGGGAGAAACGGAACCGCGCCGTGGACCTTGGCCGGAAGAATCTTGAGCCAGGAGAAAACGAACTTGAACAACGCGCTCACGCCGAGTGCGAGGAAGACGTTGTTGGCTTTTGCGCCGCCGACTTCGCTGGCGACGAGCACCTCCGCACACGCCGTGCCCTCCGGATAGGGGAGCTTGCCGTGTTCGCGGTCAATCAGGTACGCCCGGAGCGGAATCATAAAGAGCACGCCGAGCAACCCACCGCACATCGCCAGGAGCGTCATCTGGAGCAAGCCCGGATCAAAACCCCACATGAACAGCGCCGGTAGTGTGAAAATCACACCACTCGCCACGCTGCTTGATGAGGACCCAACGGTTTGCGCGAGGTTGGCTTCGAGTAGCGTGCCGCGTGCGCCGGCAGCTTTGAACACGCGAAACGCGGCCACCGTCATCACGGCGATGGGGATCGACGTCGAGATGGTCAGCCCGGCTTGCAGACCAAGGTACGCGTTCGCCGCTCCGAAGATCACGCCGAAGAAAATCCCGGGGATGATCGCTTTGAATGTAAACTCAAACGGCGATTCAGAGGCCGGGATGTACGGGTCGTAGCTCGACCCCTCGGGGATCGGCTCATATGCCTGCTTACTCAGCCCCTTTGTTGTGTCCATAGACGGCACCCTTGCCGGTGTTTGTGTTGCCGGGGTGACGCGCCATGGTCACCGCGATCGCGCTACGCTTTCTAAGCGATCCTAGCTGTCGGCCTCGTCGTCGTCTTTGTCATCGTTGTCAAACCCGTAATCAATTTCATACGCAGGCGGTTTCTTGCCGTCGTTTTTCAGGAAGTGGTCGAACCACCGCAGCATACGCAGGTTGTAGTCGAGCCGGGCGGCCGACTTGCGGTTGCCGTGCCCCTCACCGGGGTACCACACGAGTCGAACGGGTGTTTGCCCGTACACTTTCAGGTAGCGGTACAACTCCAAGGATTGGCTTGGGTGGACGCGTGGGTCATCCTTGCCGTGCATGATGAGCAGCGGCGTGCGTGCCTTTTCGATGTAGCGGATCGGGCTGCGCTCGGCGAAAAAGTCCCAGTCGTCCCACACACGTTTGCGCGCGTGAACGAGAAACATTTCGTTGGGAATGTCCGTCGTCCCGCCCTTGGAGATGTGATCGCTGATGCCGACAAACATGACGCCGGCCGCGAACCGTTCGCTGTGGTAGGTCGAGCACCAAGCCGTCGCGAAGCCGCCGTACGAGCCGCCGGTGATGCCGACGCGATCCTTATCGATAAGTCCGATCGCGATCAGGTGGTCCACCGCGTCGATCAGATCGTCAAACTCCTTACCGGCGTAGTCTGCTTGCCCAAGCTTGGAAAACGCGACGCCGCGCCCGGTGCTGCCGCGATAGTTGGGGATGAAAACGGCGTACCCCTGGGCAGCCGCGACCTGGCCTGGGTTGGAGTAGCGCGTGAGCCAGCCGTTGCGGTTGTGCGCCTCTGGCCCGCCGTGGACATGGAGAATAAGCGGGTAGCGCTGCCCCGGCTTCTCGTCCAGCGGGTGAATCAACAGCCCCTCCAGCTTCATGCCGTCACGAGCCGTGTGCGTGACGACCTCTTGCTTGGCGAGGCGGATATCCTTGAGCCAGGGGTTGCTATCGGTCAGGCGCTTGGGTGCGGTGTCACCATGTTTCATGGAGAACAGCTCGCGGGGGTGGGTGGGAGAGTCGGACACCATCGCACCTGACTGCCCGTCGCGTGCGAGCGTGAGCGATGACAACACATGCTGTCCGGCCGGGATGATCGTCTTGAGTCCGGTACCGTCGCGCCGGATTTTCTTCATTGTGGTCCAGACGCCTTCGTCGCCGAGCAGCATGACCGTGTCGTTGCTCTGCCACGCGATCGATGCGACCTGCCCGAGGTAATCCGGAAGAATGTCGGTAAGAGAGCCATCGCTCGGGTCGGCGATCATCAGCCGCCCGGCCGACGGATCGTTGATGTCCTCTGCCGATACAACGGCCAAGTGCTTGCCGTCCGGAGACCATACGGGTTGTTGTACCTTGCCGGGGTTTTGGAAGCTGCTGACGATCGAACCATCGTCGATATCGAAAACGTGCAGCTTGCGTTTCATGTAACGGTCGTCGATCAGCGGCGTCGGCGCGAGGCTGACTGCGAGGTGGTTTCCGGTCGGTGCCATGACAATATCCGAGGGGATGCCCGGCAGGTCCATCGGCTTGGGTTTGTCATTCTCGTCGTCGATGTTCGCGATCCAAGCGCGGACCTTCAGGAAATCCTCCTCGTAAATCTCCTGGTTGAAGCCCTTGTCTTGGAGCTTCTTCTTGTCTTTGTCTTGTTTGTCTTTCGCGGTGAAGACCACGCGTTTGCCATCGGCGCTGAAGGAGTATTCGGAGATGGCCGTCTTATGGTCGAGCACCCGACGCGCTTCACCGCCGGCGATCGGGATAACGTAGAGGCTGCGGTGTTTGTCGTCCCCGCGTTTGGTCAGGAATGAGATGCCCGTGCCATCAGGCGTCCAGCGGATCGAGCTGATTTTGACCTTTCCCGTAATGTAGGGGCGAGAGGTTCCGTCGGCGTCGGCGATATGCAACTCCGACCACGCGCCGCCGCTCTCATCTTCGTGGGGTTTGCGAGGTACGGACAGCGTGTAGGCGATATGCTCTCCATCGGGCGAGATGACCGCAGCGCTCACAGCCTTCACCTTGGCCACGTCATAAGCGGTCAACACGGGAGCGGCGGCTACAGTCGAGAGCCCGAGTCCCCATGAACATGCCGCAGCGAAAACGTGGAGCATTTTTCGGTACTGGTGTTTCATTCTTGTCTTTCTCCTGTCGAGGCGACTACGTCGAACGTTAGGCGTTCGCGAGTCGGCGCATCGGGCCTTGGCATCGGTGTCACGGCGACTGGTCCTACAGTCCGGTCGCCAGCGTACAGCATCGTGTTAGCGGGCAAGAACGTCAAACCTCGCGGTACGCTTGGGGACGTATCGCCGTATACCATGAATCCTGCGGTGCTTGCTCGTGGATTCGTTTGGACCCACAATGGAACGTCATGGCGCGATGTGGGATCGGTGGGTACTATTGGAAGAGGTGATCGCAGTGAGAAGTTTCAGCAGAGCGGTTATGGTGGCGTCCGTCGTATGGTGGTCGGGTGCGGCACTCGGTGAGGATGCCGTTCGCGATCACGACCTGGTGGCCGAAGATTATTTCACGCTTGGCGTAGTGACCGGCTTGGCCACCTCGCCGGATGGGAATTTTGTCGCCTACACGGAAACGCGTTGGGAGCCGCCGGCAGAGAAACGCAACACCGACCTCTGGGTGGTGGAACGCGCGACGAAGCGGGTGCGTCGGCTTACGTTTGATCGCGCCGGTGATAGCACGCCGCGTTGGAGTCCGGATTCAAAGTACATCTACTTCCGTAGCGCCCGAAAGCGCAATGAGGAAAAGGATCCCCCGTACAACGGCAAGGCGCAGATCTGGCGCATTGCCATAGACGGCGGCGAGCCGCAGGCCGTCACGCGGGTCAAGGATGGCGTGGGTTTGTACGATCTGTCCGGCGATGGCAACACCTTGTACTACACGACCTCAAATGAAAACGTCGATGACGCCTGGAAAGAGCTCAAGGAGGAGTACGGTGATCTCGAATACGGGCACGGTGTGACGAAAACGTCATCGGTTTGGGCGCTCGATCTGATCAACTGGCGCACCAAGAAGATCGTCGATGAAAAACGCGTGATCACGTCGCTCGATGTCGCGCCGGATGAGCGGCGGATGGTCATGGTGACCAAGCCTGACACCTCGCTCATGGTCGCAGAGGGATGGTCCACCGTTGATGTGTATGACGCCACAAACGATACGGTATCCACTGTGACTGTGGAGGGTTGGCGCAAGGATCATCCGTCGCCGTTTGGCTGGATTGACGGTGCCGCCTTCTCGGCCGATGGAAACGCGCTCGCGTGGACGGTTTCCTTCGATGGATTCCCCACGCAGCTCTACGCGGCCGAGTGGAATGGTAGCGAGCCGCGTGTGACTGAGTTGGAAAGACCCCCCGGCGTCACGCTGACGGGTGGACCGTTGCGGTGGCGCGGCGGAAGCCGTGACCTATGCTTTGTGGGTGAAGACCACGCCCGGGCGCGTGTCTACGCCATCACGGGCGTGCGGGACGGGCGGCAGGGGCAATCGAAAACGCTCACGACCGGCGACGTCGTGGTTCACGGCTTTAGTTTTGCAAAGAGCGGCTCGCCGCTCGCGGTGAACATGTCCACACCACACCACGACCGTGACGTGTTTGCGGTCTCGCCGAACGGTAGCTTCGATCGCCTGACAGACGTCAACGCGCACACCGCGACCTGGAAACTTCCGCAGATTTCCATTGTGAAGTGGAAAGGTGCCAATGGCGACACCGTTGAAGGAATCTTGGAGCTTCCCTGGGGCTACAAGAAGGGCGACGACCCGCTGCCGATGGTGGTTGAGATTCACGGCGGACCGACTGCGGCCACGATGTTCCAATTCCGTTTTTGGATATACGGCCGCTCGCTCATGCCCGCGCAGGGATACGCAGTGCTGAGCCCGAATTATCGGGGCAGCACGGGTTATGGTGACAAGTTCATGGTGGAGCTCGTTGGCCGCGAAAACGACATCGAGGTGACGGACATCCTCACGGGTGTTGATGCCATGATCGAGCGCGGCATTGCCGATGCGGATCGCTTGGCCGTGATGGGTTGGAGCAACGGCGGTTATCTGACCAACTGCATCATTGCCAAGACCGATCGTTTCAAGGCGGCCAGCAGCGGTGCCGGCGTGGTCGATCAGGTCATACAGTGGGGCATCGAGGATACGCCGGGGCACGTCATCAACTACATGGAAAGTTTACCGTGGTCCGATCCTGAGGCCTACCGGGAGGGTTCCCCGCTGTACCACTTGCACAAGGTGGCAACACCCACGCTCATTCATGTTGGTGAGAATGACCCCCGTGTGCCGGCGGCCCACGCTCGGGCATTGTTCCGCGGTTTGCATCATTACTTACATGTGCCGGCGGAGCTGGTTGTCTATCCGGATGAGGGGCACGGTCTGACGACCTACACCCACCGTAAGGCCAAGATGGCGTGGGACCTGGCGTGGTTCGCCAAGTACCTGAACCCGCCCACGTCCGATCCGCAAGTCGAAGGCGACAGCGCGGGTACGCAATAACGCGCTTGCCGGGGCGATTCGTTCAGGCTATGCAGCCGGTGCGTTCGGCTATCGGACTTGTTATTGTGTCACGGCATGGCCCACCACCTTCCTGCTAGCCGCTACAGGACCGTTTCGCGTTCAACGACCGTCCGAGTAGGTAGGCCATGCGCGATATTTTTGTGTCGCGTGCCCGCTTTTCCTTGACCGTGTCCCATCCCGCGCCAACGATAAATTGGCGACTCATCTGTTTTTGCGTGTGGTGTCTTAACGCGCGGCGGAGTCAGCCAAAGGGTGCGAACGGATCAATCGTTGGTTTGGTCACAAGGGGGATTGGGGTGTTGTTGGGGTAGAGTCAATCTGCAGGGGGACTGCACGAGACGATGCGGGACTAAGCCGTGCCGCTCGGTGACATACTCTTTTTCTGGACCATAACAATCGGTACCGGTCGGTCACGAGACCGATCGAAAAATGCGAAGTGAAATCGCGTTGCGCCCACTGTGCGCGCAGCAAACGGACTTCTGTTAATTGTGAAGCCGCACGAAGAGGCGGATCGGTAAGTAGTAGACAACAATTGGGGGAACTAAGAATGTCTATGTCAAGGTTGTTTCATAGGAAGACGACCCGCCACAAAGCGGCAGTTACGCTGATGGCGACGCTGATGTTGATTGGACCGGGCATGACCGTGCCGGGTTGTAGCGTGGGTGGTAGTTTCTTGGGGTTGCAGGATTACCAGCGTGACCTGCTGTTTTTCGCAGGCAACTTGGCCGTGAGTCTTCTCACAAACGGCGGCGGTGGTCTAGGCACGGGTCTAGCCGGTGACGGCGTGGGGCAGACGCTCCCCGCGGCTGATGGTCTGAATTGCTGGGACATTAACGGTAACGGTCTGCCCGATCCGGACGTTGAGGATGTGAACGCAGACGGTGTGGTAGACGTTTGGGATTGCCGCGGCGATTCCGGCCCGGACGGTCCGAGCGGAGCGCCCGGTACGAACGGATCTGACGGTGTCGATGGCGATCCGGGCACAAACTGCTGGGATATCAATGGCAATGGTGTGGCCGACGCTGAGGAAGACGTCAACGGCGACGGTGACGTCACCGCGCAGGATTGCTTGGGTGCAGATGGTGCTCCGGGATCGAACGGCGGCACGGGTCCGGGCGGTCCGGCTGGCCCCGCAGGACCGGCTGGCTTGAACTGCTGGGACCTCAACGGAAACGGCATTCCCGACTTCGCGATGGAAACGCCAGAGGTCGCCGGTGTAGAAGAGTACTACACGGAAGACGTGAACGAAGATGGCATTATTGACGCGCTCGATTGCGCCGGCCTCGACGGAATCAATGGCGTCGATGGTGCTGATGGTATCGACGGCACAAACGGTATCGATGGTACGAATGGCATCGACGGAACCAACGGCACGAACGGAACCGATGGCGTAGACGGTATCGATGGTACAAACGGTATCGACGGTGCCAATGGCGTGAGCTGTTGGGACATCAATGGAAACGGTCTTGCCGAAGTGGATATTGAGGATGTCAACAATGACGGTTCGGTAGATGTGTACGACTGCCAGGGGCTCGATGGCACCAACGGTATTCATTGTTGGGATCTCGACGGCGACGGACTTGCTTCGTTGATCACGGAAGACGTTAACGGCGACCAAGTTGTCAACGTGCTTGACTGCCGTGGCGCGGACGGAACCGATGGGACCGACGGCACCAACGGAATTGACGGTATCGATGGCACGAATGGCACGGACGGGCTCGATGGCATTAATTGCTGGGATCTCGACGGCGATGGGTTGGCCTCGCTGTTGACGGAAGACGTCAACGGTGACGGTGAGGTTAATGTGCTCGATTGTCGTGGCGCGGACGGTATCGATGGGACCGACGGCGTGGATGGCACCAACGGCACTAATGGTACCGACGGTGCGGATGGCATTGACGGTACGAACGGCACCAACGGGCTCGACGGCATTAGCTGCTGGGATCTGAACGGTGATCGCATCGGCCAGCCGGATGAAGACGTCAATCAGGACCAGGCTTTCAACGCGTTGGATTGCCAGGGGGCCGACGGTACCAATGGCATCGACGGCGCGGATGGAATTGACGGCATCGATGGCACCAACGGAACTGATGGACTCGATGGCATTAGCTGTTGGGACCTCAACGGTGATGGTATTGGGCAGCTTGATACCGAGGACATCAACGGAGACGGCTACTTCGATGCCTTGGACTGCCAGGGGGCGGATGGCACTGATGGAATCGATGGCATGGACGGCATTGATGGAATCGACGGCACGAACGGCACGAACGGCATTGACGGCATTAATGGTGTTGATGGTACGAATGGCTCGAATTGCTGGGATCTCAACGGCAATGGCATCGGCGACCTCGACACGGAAGACATCAATATGGACGACAAGGTTGACGTATGGGATTGCCGCGGTGCCGACGGTGCCGATGGCGCTGACGGCAAGGATGGCAAAGATGGTGGTCTGCTCTTCAGTGACACCGTGTATGACTTCTACACGTTGGACACCGGTTCGTATGCCACAATCTCGGCTGCGGCCGGCGGACTGCCGGTCCTTCAGCTTGAAGAGCCGTCGCTGGGTGTTTGCGATAACATCTCGGATGGTGCGACTGACGTTGTCGCCTACCGCTTCGCGGTCCCGACGTTCTACGACGCCGGTAACCCGATCACGATGCGTATGTTCATCTGGCGTACCGGTCCGTCGGACGGCTGCTTCGGCTTCCGCCTCGATGCGTTCCGCGCACGTCACGCCACGGGCATTGGCCGCTACGGCGACACGCGCTACGTCGTGCTCAACGACCCGGAACGCCCGGATCCGACCGGTACGCTAATCGTCGTGGATTTGCCGTTGAACACGGGTGCCGGTGATCTGACGCAGGGGCTTGGCTTCCCGAACGACCTGGAGTCGGCCGATCTGCTGGCGTTTGAGTTGAACACCGTCCCCGGTCTCGAAGACGGCGGGTGTTACACGATCGTCGGAGCTGAGTTCTTTGAGTCAAACGAGGACTACGTCGTGGAAGTCGTTCACGCCGAAGTTCAGGCCAGCATCGAAGACCTGTCGTGTGGTGACGCGCCGTGCGACCCGAACGGTCCGGACCTTGACGGTGACGGCTACACCGGCACCTGCGATAAGTGCAAGAACTCCGACATGACCACGACAATCACGATCGATGGTTGTGACTCCGGCGTGATCTCGATCCTGGACGAGCTTGGATGCACCGGAAACGACATCCTTCTCAAGGGCGTCAAGAAATGTGCCCAGAAACACCGTGATTCCGATGAGGCAGATTTCGTGTATTGCGTGACGCGTGAGCTCGTACCGGAATTGGTCGAAGCCGGCGTGATTCCGAGGAATAAGAGGAACGTGGTCGCTGATTGTACGGGGCAGTTAAGGAAGTGCGATTACCTGGACGATTACGATTGCGAAGATGATGGGGATTCCGATCATGGCGACCCAAGCGACTCGGGGGATCAGTCTCCGGGTGACTTCGGGCAGGAGTAAACGTAGGAGTGTCGGCGGCGGCGTGATACCGTCAAGCTACGTGAAGTGGCGACACCGACAGCGAGCTAAGTATTGTTGAAAAACGAAGAACCTCGGAGGTTGAAAGACCTCCGGGGTTCTTCTTTATGTTGGATGTTGGTTAGCGGGACGATGCCGGTTGGGCTAGCACCCCGGCCGCACCCTAACCGATACCGCCGCGAGCCGAGTGATATGACGAGCTCGCGAAGACAGCGGATAGCAGTGGCGGCGGAAGCAAAATCTTACGCCTCATCCCGGTTCGCTTGACGATCGAGTAGGCCGATCGTACCCTCTGCCTCGCGACGCTGGCCGGGTATGCGGACTCTGAAGAGGAAAGCGACCCCGCCGCGAAACCACGCTCGGGCAGGTAGCTCAGTTGGTAGAGCAATGGACTGAAAATCCATGTGTCGGCGGTTCAAGTCCGCCTCTGCCCAATCTCGTAAACCGCTGTGATTTCTCGACTTGTGGCATTTCTCAATGACTCGTAACTTCCCCATGTAGGCAGGTCATCTTCACTTGAGCCCGGAGGCTCGCGGGACTGGGATGTCGGGTTATAGTCTGGTGACTGGGATTCTGACGATTGGAACTATATCGAAAGGGTGCCCTCCATGTCAGGTACATGCTGGCGTTGAAGCTCGATTGGGCCAACTTCGTCGAACATGTCGTGGTCGATAAGCGTGAAGGCGCTCTCCGGCACATCCTCTTCACGCCTGAGGATCCTACAGCATTCGTGGACGCGCTGAACGATGCACTCACGCACTTTCGAGAGAAGCAGGCCGAAAGCACCGCATAGCCAGCCTAGAACCGTTTGCAGTAGGTCATCAAGTTTCCGGGATGGCAGCGACAGCCATGCCCGTGGTCGAGATTAATTCTAGCGGCTTTTCGTGCGTCCCTTGTGATACCGTGAGATGCGTTTCTGCTGACATCGCGACCGACCTGATTGTCAAACCGCTTACGTAGCATGAGCATTAACGACCAGCCACTCGTGCCGTAGCAGTCCGTAGAATACTGTGTCGTTGATCTCGTCGCCGACGAGCCAGCGTTCGCGTAGGTAGCCCTCGCGTTGAAAGCTCTGTCGTTCGAGCAGCCGGATGGAAGCGTCGTTTCGCGGGTCCACGTCCGCCTCGATGCGGTGCAGGTTGAGTTCTTCAAAGGCAAACCGCAGTAGCGCGTGCGTCGCTTCTGACATAATTCCTTGGCCCCAGCGGTCGTGCCGTAGGATAAAGCCGATCTCCGCGCGGCGGTTTTGGGCGTCAATTTGTGATAACGTACAGGTGCCGATTACGGTGTCGTCACTGCGGCGTGCGATGCCCCACTGATAAAGCGTGCCATCGACAAAGCACCGCCGAACGTTCTCGATCAACGCCATACCCTGGGCCTGCTCCGTCCATGGCGCAGAGCTCCAATGCCGCATGACCTCCGGATCAGAAAACACCTCGAACAACGCCGACACATCGGCATCTTCAAGCGGCCGAAGCACCACCCGAGACGATTCCAGCGTGGGAAGGGTGTTGCCATTTATCATTATCGTTCGCCTGTGGTCTTAATGGGGGGGGGGGGGCGGCCCCTCAACTGCCCCGAAGTCTACCCCAAAACGAACAAAGGGTTCACGGCAAATTGCCGCGAACCCTTTGTCTATAC
>JAJRSR010000061.1 GCA_024278695.1 Planctomycetota bacterium
ATCCTAGAGCGCGGCGGTATTTTATTTTACGATAAAAAATCGAAGGCGATGGCGATGGTCCGTTCGTCGCCTTGGATGATTCGCGCGGCGATCGTGATGGGTGCTTGTTTTGTGGTCGGCCCCTTCTTGTTGTTGTTCGCACCCTGGCAACAAAACCTCCGTGGCATCGGGCGGGTCATTGCCTACGCGCCGCTCGAACGACAGCAACAGATCGAAGCGCCCATCAACGGACGTATCGTTCGCTGGTGGGTTCAGGAGGGCAGCCTCGTTGACGAGGGCGATCCACTGCTGGAGATCAGCGACATTGACCCTAACTTGGTCATGCGGCTCGAACAGGAGAAAAGTGCGCTCCAAGGCAAGCTTGCGGCCTATGAACAAAAGGTACGGTCCTATGAGGACCAGATCATCAACCTCGAATCCACTCGGGATCTGGCGGTGGCAGCGGCGACTTACCGTCTGGAGACAAGCAGGCAAAAGATTCGTTCAGCCAACGAGTCACTGATAGCGGCACAAGCAGCCCGCGTCGCGGCCAAGGCGCAATTCGAGCGCAAGCAGAACCTATTGGCCGATGGTATCGTCTCCCAACGACAATTCGAAGTCGCCAAGCGTGATTTTGAACAGGCGAGCGCTGCGGTGCATTGGGCTAAAGCTGAAGCGGATGGGGCCGAAGCCGATCTGCAGGCATCGCAACAGGATCTTGAGAAAACACGCGCGAACCAGCAGGCAAGGGTCGAATCGGCCAGAGCTTCCCTCGGTGGCGCGCGTGGGCAAGCTGAGAGCGGCCGTGCGGGACTCGCCAAGATGGAAGTGCAACTCTCGCGCCAGCGGTCGCAGTTGGTAACGGCACCGCGCAAAGGTACCGTATTCCGCCTGATCGCCAATCAAGGCGGTGAGATTGTCAAAGCCGGTGACGCACTATTAATCCTCGTTCCGGAAACGGCGGACCGTGCTGTCGAAATCTGGGTGGGTGGAAACGACGCCCCGCTGATCAGCGCGGGATCGCAAGTCCGCCTGCAATTCGAGGGCTGGCCCGCCGTGCAGTTTGTCGGCTGGCCGTCGGTGGCGATTGGTACGTTCGGCGGCGAGGTCGCATTCGTAGACGCCACTGACAATGGCCAAGGCAAGTTCCGTCTGTTGGTAATACCCGACGAGTCGGAGCAGAAGTGGCCGGAAATGCGGTTTCTGCGCCAAGGCGTGCGCGCCAAGGCGTGGGTACTGTTGGATCAGGTTGCGCTCGGCTACGAGATCTGGCGGCAACTCAACGGCTTCCCGCCGACCATCGCCCAGATGCAGCCGAAAACCGAAATTGCGCGAAAGCGGTTGAAATGATCACCACCCCCAGCGCGACAACTATCGCAGCAACATGATCCAATCCCAACGACCATCTCACAACACCCCGCCAGTTGCGGTTGCACTCGCCATCTTTGCATGCTCGATGGCGGTGCCGGGATGCACGGCGTGGCGCGGCGAACTCGCCCAGCAACACAATCGGCGTGTCGAGGAACATGTTCGTGACGTCCAACAGTTCAACCTGCGGGCGCTATCCACTGCGCCACCGCTCGCCATCGCCGACGATCTCGACACGGTCAAGCAGCGACGAACGGCGGACCCTACGGCGGCATCCGACGTACTCGCATTGTCGGTTGAAAAACTGCGGATCGAGACGTTGCGAAACAACCTTGACCTGGATGTCGTCTTCATCGATCCGAGTTTGGCGCAGACTCTCGCCAGCGAAGAAGTAGCCAAGTTCGATGCGACGGTATTCGGTGGCGTCACATACAAACGTCAGGATCTTCCTCGCCTCGACGGTGACCTCGTCGCATTCACATCCGATACGAAAGCACTCGACAAGACGGTGGCCAAACTGACTGCGCTGGAACAGACCAAAGAGGCGTTCTCCATTGACATAGGCATCGAAGTGCCGCTACCAACGGGCGGAACACTGAAGTTGCGCAACGCTTTCGACGAAGCAAACAAACTCTCACCGCAACGGTTCGAACAATATGTGTCGGGTGCTGAGTTCTCCTTCAGTCAACCGCTGATGCGCGGCGCCGGCGTGGCCGCGAATACAGCTTCCATCCGCCTGGCAAGACTCAATACGCAAGTCGTCAACGCCACCACGAAACTCATCACGATCCGAGTGCTCGCCGGTGCCGAGAAGGCCTATTGGCGCGTGTACGGTTCCCAACGGATGCTCGACGTGCGAATACAACAATACAACTTGGCGTTCGACAACCTCGAACTCGTCCGGGCACGTGCCGCCGAAGGTTTGTCGCCCACGATTGAGATCATCCGAGCCGAAGTCGGTGTGGCCGGCCGACTGGAAGGACTGATCGTCACTGAAACCAACTTAAGAATACAGCAACGAGAACTGAAGCGTATTCTCAACATGGATCACCTCTCGCTCGATTCACGTACGACGATGAACATTACCTCGCCGCCGGATCTGCTGCGATGGACACTCGATCGCGACCAGCTCGCCGATGCCGCGCTGACCAATCGCATGGAACTGCTTGAACTGGAACTCAAGCTGGCGGCTGATGCGCTCAAGATCGATCTCGCGCGCAACCAGGCGCTACCGCTGTTCGTCTTGGATTTTGGGTACGGCATTCTCGATCGTCAAGGGTCTTTCGGCACGGCATGGCAGGGGATGTGGGACTTCGACAATACTGAGCTTTCGTTCGGGCTGCGCGGAGAGATCCCCGTCACAAACGATGCCCGTGAAGCGCAGCTTCGTCGGACCATCCTGACCCGCACCCAACGCATGGCGACACGCGCACAGCGCGAGTTGGCCATTAGGCAGGAAGTGTACGACGCCCTGGACATGCTCGACCAGAACTGGCAGCGAATCCTCGCCGCTCGACAGAACGTGATCGTGTCGGGCGTCAATTACGAGGCGGAGTTGAAGCAATTCAAAGAAGGCCTGCGGACCATGCGCGAAGTGCTCGAAGTGCTCACGCAACTCGGCGAAGCGCAGATTCGCGAGATCAGGGCCATCGTCGCCTATCAGATCGCCCAGATCGATCTCGCTTTTGCGACAGGCACCTTACTCGGATACGCCGGTCTCGACTTATCGCCAGTTCCGTTAGCCACCAGTTCCGTTGGCCAATAGCCCCAGCAAGACAGACAAGGTTCGATGACGAACGACACGACAGGCGGCCTCTCAGCCCACTTCCAGCTTGGGCATGGCGTCCACACATGGGTTCACTATGCCCGCCTGGGTTCACTATGCCCGCCGCAAAAAAAGCCCACCACCCGTAAGTCCATGGAGCGGCAAGCCTTGCGTATCTGAGTCAACCACTGACAAAAGCGGGTGATCGGATTCGAACCGACGACATTCACGTTGGCAACGTGACGCTCTACCACTGAGCTACACCCGCAAATGCGGTTTTTGGCTCCTTCGTACTACTTTTCTTCACCGCTTCGTACTACAATTCGGTGAGGCGGCAGCCGTTTCCACCAAGCCGCGGCATATTACACGAGATCGAAACGATGGACAAGCATCGAAAAACCCGGATTCCAAAGCTCAAGTTCACCGAGGTCCAGGCGATAGGATGGCACGTCTCGTACCGCGACCCCGTGACGAAAACGCCACGACGCTACCGCTTTAGCATCAGAGAGCGAGCCCGCGAGGAAGAGGCCGTGCGGCGTATCATCGCTGGCTCGGAGAGGCGAGAGGATCTCGTAAGGACCAAGCTTGGTTCCGGTGGCGAGGGTCATTGTTGTTGTTCCTTGGATTCTGCGTCCCAATTCAAGATCACATGACTGGGCGGTGTGTCTTCGGGCAAAATTTGCAGCAAGAACCGCTTTCCGTCCGGGGCTATATCAAATTGCGAGAAGCTATCCTTTGTGTCAAACAGCAGTCGTGGGTTAGGGTTGTTAAAGTCTTCCGGAGTCGCCAGGTCAACAACCATGATCTTGTTCGAGAGTTCCAGTATCCAACGGTTCTGAAAGAAAAATGATTTTCCATATCCCGCGTCATCGACTCGGGGAGCACCTTGATCGCCACTTTTCGATCCAGTTTGCCGTCATTGGCCAGGTAGACCTCACCCATGCCGCCCGCCCCGAGGGGCGAGAGAATCTCGTATGGACCGAGTTTATCTCCACTTGTTAGCATCAGTGGTCCTTCATCGTGGCCATTTTTTCTCTAAGCTCCTTGAACCAGTTGACCACTACGGTAGGGTTGTTGCGCGCAACTCGCGCCAAGCCTGGTCTTCTGCCAAACAGGAATCGCTGACCATCAGGAGCCATGTCGAAAAAGCCTGTGTACTCGTCGTCTGTGAGCTCGAACATAAACTCGGGCGCGGATGGGATTACCTCGTCGTCTTTCACTTCAATGGCGACCGAGTAATACTTGCTGCCGTCATCGGTATAGAAGAGTTCGGTGCCATCGGGCGACCACTTAGGAAATTCCGCAACACCGGGAGAAATCTTGACTCGCCCGGTGCCCGAGGGAAAGCGACGGACATACAGCTCGTCAATTCCCGTCTCGTTGGACGTGTATGCGATCAGCGTTCCGTCCGGCGATAATGAAGGACGCCGCTCCGCGAATGGCGTTTCCAGAAAAGGCTCTACCGTCCGCTCCTTATCCATGCGGAGCAGCATGATCTCGCCGCCGGTTTGAAGAGATTCTATGAACACAAGCGTATTACCATCCGGAGAGATCGACAGCGGAACCTGCGGGTTTTCTGCGGTGGTCAGACGCTCGGCGTCGCCGCTCCCATCGGCCTTTCTGCGGTATATCTCGGCAACGCCATGAACGCGATCAGAATTAAAGTAGATCCACGAGCCATCGGGTGACCAGAGCGGAAACCTTTCGACGCCATCGTCGAAGGTCAGCCGGGTTAGCATGTCGCGCTTGATCTCTAACACCCAGATATCTGGTATGGCTCCGGTGCCGCTGCGCAGAACCCACGCGATCCGTGAGCCATCCGGCGACAGGGATTGGTTGATCGCGTCTCGGGCATGCTGCGAAACGAGTGCGATTTCCCCTGCACGGTCCACCCATACCAACTGATCAAGGCCGGATATGTTGTTGCCCGATAGATATGCAAGCACGCCGTTATCCGAGAACGAATATTGCCCGGTGCCCATGGATAGGCTCGATGTTAGGTTTTCCAGCACCGGCGTCTCTGTACCAATGATTTCGACAGCCACCGGGTCAAACTCGACGGCCATGAGCACGTCGCGTCGCACGAAGACCAAGTGACCGGTGGGTACGTAACGCGCGTACATCCCACCTTCGATGAGTATCTTGCGCTCTCGGGTGTCAAGTGAAACCGCTTCTATTCTCGCATCCGTGTAGTCGTCTTCGTTATCCGTATGGGTGAACAGGATCGAGCGCCCGTCCGGCAAGAGTTCGGGCCAGCGGTGCGAAGCTGGTCCTGGGTCCGGCCCCAAGTCGGTAATTTTTTCGGGCTTGCCGCCCTTGGCTAAAACTAACCAAATACCCGATCGGCGGGTTGGTGCGAACGCGACGGTGTCGTTGACACCCCAGTGGGCACCGCGAAGTTGTGGAGCGTCGCAGACCGTCTGGGCAGGACCGCCCGAGACAGAAATTTTCTTGAGTTTTCCTTGCTGCTCGAAGGCGACCCAGAGACTATCCGGCGAAAACGTGGGCGAGTTTGCGTTGTCGGTGTTAGCTAGGGCTACGGACTCCTGCTGATGCATGTGCCGCAGATACAACTGCGGCCCGGTTTTGGCTCTAGCGGTGTACGCCAACATCGATGCGTCGGGTGAAATAGCCACGATCGGCAGGGGAACGGTGGTGGACACCTGCCCCTCGGGGAGTTCGGCCGTCAGACGGATGACTGGCGCGTCGTTGTCACGCTGCGGTTTGCCAAACCAGGTACCCACGATGGCAAGCACTAGCAGTGCCGCAAACGCCACGTTGACTTGCCATGTCGGCAGCCATCGCCGCCTGACGTCGAGCGCGGCCTGCGCCAACCCGAGCGAGGTGCTCGTAGGATCAACGATGGCGTTTTCCAATTCAATCCGAGCGTCGGCGATGTCATGCAATCGTCGCTTGCGGTCCTTGGCCAGACATCGGCGAAGCAAGAGCTGAATCGTCGGCGGCGTATTGGGCGGAAGCAGAGACCACTCCGGGTCTTTGTGCATGATCGCACCCATGGAATCGTTGGCTGTTTCGCCTTGGAAAAGTCGCTGACCGGTTAAGCATTCAAACAGAATAATACCGAGTGACCAGATATCGGTTCGTTTGTCTAGTGATCGACCACGCGCCTGCTCGGGGCTCATGTACGCGGCGGTTCCAAGC
>JAJRSR010000062.1 GCA_024278695.1 Planctomycetota bacterium
GCAAGTCGTTCCGGGGCCGCCGCGGATGCCGCCCAATGCCTCACAGCATTGGGGATCCATCATGGCGCAGGAGAGACCCAAGCAGCACTGCTCTTCTGCTTGACAGAACTGGTTGGGGATAAAAGACCCTTCACAGCAGAGCCCGTCAGCGACATCGGTACAGGTGCCATCGGGCAGGCAGCATTTGCCGGCCACACCTGTACAGGTGCCTGCCGTCGAAGTGCCGCCGAGTTGTTGTTCACAACAAATCTGAGGAACGTCATTGGTGCAGGAGCCATCTGCAAAACAGCAGGCTTGGGTTGGACCACACGTCGTGCCTGCACCTTCCCAGGTGCCGGTGCATTCGCACTCGGTTGTTTCTGAGCAGGTGCCATCTGCCTCGCAGCAGGCACCCAACTCGGGGCTACAGGTGCATGTCAGCGCAAGGAGAAGGGGAACATAAGGTTCTCCTGTCGGGAATCGGCATTCAACAAGCGTAAAGTTCAAACAGCAGTTCGTTCCAAGGCATTGCGATGAAAAGCCTGGTGAGCAAGTGAAATTCGGGCATTTCGCTCCCTGATACAAGCCGCAGTCGTATGGACAACCGTCGCAGGAGGTCGGATCACCCGCCGGCCCCGACTTACAATCCAATTGGTAAATGCAAACGCGCTCGAGCTGGGGAAGGCAGATATGGTGGACCCAGATCGGGCCGAGCGTGCCAGGGGGCGACACGACGTCTGCCGCAACTTCGGTCTGCACGCCGGTGCCATCGTCCTGCACAAACGGATGAAACTGCGATGCCGGATCAACAATGAGCTCGGGAATCTGCACTTGGTGGACCCAAGGTGCACCGGTGATGACCAATCGAGTCGGAGGCAACCCTTCGGCCGCAGTATCAAAGACACGCACGTCAGTGGGGTCGGCGACGTTCGTGAAAGTGATCCGGTAATCAATGTCGAAGAAGGAATCAAACGTGCCACCGTTTTGATGGGTCTTGGTGGCCGTGAGTTGACCCGGGGACGGGACGCTGATTCTGTACGCAATATCAAAGAAGGAATCGACCTGCCAGTTCGTGCCGGCCCCGGTAATCCGAACCGGCTCCGCTGAGACCAAATCCATCGACACGATTTCGATATCGACCGTGCGGGTCTGAGGTCCCGGCGGCTCAGCCGGCGAAAACGGATCACCGCTTCGCCGAAAAATCGTGTCCGTGTTTCCTGGTTGTGAGCCATCGTGGAGGCCACGCAGTATGATCGTGCCCCCAAACGGATCCGACCCCGGACCGAAGAAATCGGCTGGCAAGGGAGCCGGCGCAAAGTCAATGAACGTTCTGTCCACGGCGATTGGTGGTTCGCCCTCGACATTCTCAAAGAAAATCCATGTGTTGATGAAATCATCGAACGGACCCGGTAGGATTTGGGCGCGGGCCGCGATAGCCGGCACGAGCGTAGCCCCGGCCAACGCGATGAACATTAGTTGTTTCTTCATGACGTTTCTCTCTCTTCTCCTAGGACGATGTTCACAATTCGGTGTGGATTGCGTGACGCGACAACAGGCCATCGTGGCTATCTCCTCTGACTTTTGCTTGCCGCCACGCTCGGAACCCACGCGGTTCCGGTGTAGGTCGCGCCCGCCTGAAACTCACAGGCAAAACGTGCCCGTCGAAGGTGTCGCCATCGACGGTCGGCCAAAGACCGAGTGAGCAAACGAGATTGCCGCGACGTAGCTGAAGGCTCTGTGATATTCCCAAGGAAAACCCAAGCCAAACGCGAGAGCGCCGGAACCTACCGGTAACGCGACGCAAGCCAAACCGCCTGCTCACTAACGCCCTATAGCTTTCCAGGGTATCAGTTTTGACATTGAAACCCAAAAAAAAACTGAGAAACGCCATTTTTTTCACAGGTAACGTTCTTCACACGGTTCTCGGACCCTCCGCCAAGAAAAAGGAAGCCCGGAACGACGACAGACAAAGCCGTGCGCGGTGGGTTGATAAGCGAAAACCACTGTGCGGCCAGCTTTGCGACGGCCGATAATTACCCATATTCACGGACCCCGAGGTCCGGTTATAACGCTGACCCGGCGGGGGACGGGTCTGTGTGGGGTGATGGGTTTCATTGGACGGAGGCTGGCGGGTTGATCTTGTTTCGTTCGTATCAATTACGCTGTGGATTGACCCCACGCATTCGTGCGGTCGCCATGGGGTTGGTTCTCGCCCAGGCTGGCTCGCTGGCGATGGGCCAGGCCCCAGAAGTCGAATTCACGTATGCGCCTGGAATCGATACGCAAATCGATGGCCCGACGTATGACTACCGCGTTTCCAGGTATGAGATCCGCAATGACCAGTTCGTCGAGTTCCTCAATGATGCTTTGGGTAATCTGGGCAATTCGCGCGGTGCGTACATGTATTTCGATACGACCACCGGTGATGTTTATATCAACCTAACGCAAACCGGATTTGTTGGGATTGGGGTTGGCGGACGCAGCGTGCTTATGTTCAGGCCATCGTCGGCCGGGCAGATCGGATACAACGGAAACACCGGGTTCTACCAAGCCGTCACTACGCCGCTGGATTTCTCCGCGCAACCCGTCACCGGGCTCACCTGGTATGGGGCACTTAAGTATTGCAACTGGCTCACGTTGGAGAATGGCCTTGGTGAGGGCGAGCGAGCGTATACGGAAGGTACCGATGCCGACCTGAATCTCTGGAGACCCGTGTCGATCACCGCGTCGAATTGGTCCGCGCGAGATTTAAACGCCGAAGAGCGGGCTGCTATGGTTCTGAAGCAGGGTTTTCGTCTGCCGATGGATGGCGGTATTGACGGTGTGAACGCCTACGGCGAGTGGTTCAAAGTGGCAGCCGCCCGACGCGATACTCCGGCCGACCCGGTCACGTTTGACGCGATTTACGGCTTTGGTCGAGCGGCGCTGGAAGGGGTCGATGCGAATTACAGCGGCAGCGGTGATTTCTACGAGGTGTTCGTCCCCGGTCTGACGCCCGTTGGATTTTATGACGGTGTTAACTTCTCCAACAGCCTCCTCACGCGAGATACGCAAAACGGGTACGGGCTGTATGACATTACCGGAAACGCCTGGGAGTGGATGCAGGACCAAGTGCCCGGTGATCCGCTACGCCGACGTAACCGTGGCGGGTCATGGCGTAACGCCAGCGCGGCTCTACTGCAAATCGACATCAGCGGCACGCGGTTGGCCACTTCCCAAGATGACGGGACCGGCTTGCGTGTCGTTCAGAGCGTGGCCCATCCGCTGCGCGTGACGCCGCCCGAGGGAATCGTCCGAAGCGGTCCGTGGGATGGTCCGTATGATGGCGGACTGAACGGTGGCGTTACCTATGCCGTCACCAACCTCACGGGTACGGCCGTCGATGTCGCTGTCACCGCGGATGCCGATTGGGTGACGATCACACCTGACACGCCAACACTCTTGGCCGGCGAGTCGCTGGACATCATTGTGGCCATCGCGCCGGTTTGCGCCGACGTCCTCCCCGTGGGTGTGAGCGATGCCGAGGTGACCTTTGCGGTCGTGGGCGTTGTGAGCGAATCCACACCCACGCGCCCGGTGAGCGTTACGGTAACCGAGCCGCTGACCGTGACACCGGCCACCGGTTTCGATTCGGCGCTCGCCATGGGCGGAACACCGTTTCCGGCGAGTCAGAGCTACACGCTCCTTAACGGCTCCGTGACGAGCGTGTCATGGTCGGCCAGTTGGTCTGATACATCCGACCCGACCAGCGCTGCCGCGTGGTTGCTGTTGAACGGCGCGGCGACTGCAACCGGCTCCGTGCTCGGTTCCAACGGCAGTCGCTCGATCGACGTGGACATTGACCAGACCGTGGCGGCCACGCTTGCGGAGGGTCTCTACACCGCGGACATCACCCTGACGGATGATTGCACGGGCGAGACCTTTGTGCGCGGCGTCTCTCTGACCGTGTCCAATCCGTTTACCGTGTCACCAGATGGCACGGTTCCCATTGAAACAAGCGGCGTCTTCGGCGGTCCCTTTGAACCAGCGACGCTGGATTTTCTCATCGCCTGGTCCGTCGGGCCGGCCATCACCTGGTCGGCGCAGCTTTGCGCAGAAGCACCGGGGTCGGAAACCTGTACTGTGCCCGGTGTCGCCTGGCTGTCACTGGCTGAGACATCCGGCGTGGTGTTGCCGAATGGGTCTTTCAATCTCTCGGCAGATGTTAACGCACTGGCCAACACGTTCGAGCCGGGCGACTACTCCATCACCGTACGGATTTCGCAAGACGGCACAGGTTTTTTCGTGGACCGAGAAGTGATACTGACTGTCACTGGTTTGCAAGTGGTCCCGGCCGATGACGTCGGATCGAGTGGTCCTGTGGGTGGTCCCTTCGCGCCGGCGACCCTCGATTTCACGCTCACCAATGATACGGCCACTCAGATGGAATGGGCCGCGGCGTTGGCGTTTACGCCTACAGTCACGGAGCTTGGCGGTTTGACGTGGGTTAGCATTGCGCCGGGTGCGGGTGTGATTCTCGATCCGGGCGGGACGCAGGTTGTTACGGCCACGATCACGGCGGATGCCATCGCGCTGGCACCGGGGACCTACACCGTTGATGTGACGTTTGTCCCGAACAGCGCGCCGCTCGCCGCCTCGGTGCGTACGATCACGCTGCGCGTCACGGGCGAGGGGTTCTCCGTGCCGATGGTCCTGGTGCCGGGAAGCACGGTGCAAACCGGTGGTCCGGCGCATGACTACCGTATCGGGCAATTTGAAATCACGAATACAGAATTCGCAAGGTTCCTCAATGACGCCCGACGTAACACCTTCAACGCTCGCGGGCAGTTCATGTATTTCGATACGTCCACGGGTGATGTGTTCATCACGCCGGTTGCTGAAGCGGGCACCGTGCCGCCCAGCGGACCCGACACGGCATCGCTGTTTGCGGCCTCGCTCGGGCGGATTGCTTACGACGCTGGCCAGGGCGAGCCCTTCGTGATCGAGGCGGGGTTTGAGGATCATCCGGTGGTCGGCGTCAGTTGGTATGGTGCGGTCAAGTTTTGCAATTGGCTGACGGTGCTACAGGGCATGCCGCCGTCGGAGCAGGCCTACACCGAGGGGCCAATCGCGAGCGATTGGCAACCCGTGGCGTTCGATCCGGCGGACGAGATCGACAACCGTGTGGGGTACCGTCTTCCGATGGATGGCGGCGTTTCCGGTATTGACGCGGTTGGTGAGTGGTACAAAGCGGCCGCTTTCACCGGGCTCGATCTGGACGAGGTTGCGATGTTTGACGCCGTGTACGGCTTCGGTCGAGACGCGCTGACCGACGCTGACGCGAACTACCTTGGCAGCGGTGCTACGGTCACGGATGCTACGACGGCCGTCGGTTTTTTCGATGGCACCAACCAGCTTGTTAATGAGACGGTCACGGTGGACACGGGAAATGAATACGACCTGTACGATCTTTCCGGCAACGTGGCCGAGTGGGTTCATGAGCTTGATCTATCCGGGGCGGAGCCGCAGAGCGCCACGCGCGGCGGTCATTTTTTGGATGCGGATACCTTGCCGGCGCTGCGCAACGATCATCGCATCGAGCGACCCGTGGCGGATACGCTTTCGTTCGTTGGGTTTCGCATTGCGCAGAGTCTTTCGCCGGTGGCGGTCACGCTCACGCAGGCCGAGACGGATCTGTACGCGACCGGTCCGGTGGGCGGCGCGTTTGATCGGATGGCGTTTACGTTGCAAGTCGAGAGTGCTGCTGCGTACACGCTGGACGATGTGTCTTATGCCGTATCTAGTGCCGGGGCGTGGCTGTCGCCGGACGGCACGCCACCCGAGCAGATTCCGCCGGGTGCAGTCGTTGATTTGCTTTTGGAAGTAACGGACTCGTCAAACACGCTCGCAGTCTCGCCATCTCCGGTCGAGGACATGGCGTTGGTGCCGGTGTCGGATGAGCAGATTTCCGGTCCCGCGCATGACTATTGGATCGCCCGAACGGAAGTGACCAACGCACAGTTCGCCGCGTTCTTAAACAGTGCCAGAGCAGACGCACTGGTCGAAGCGCCGGAGACGCCGGGTTTTCGTAGCTCGTTCATGCTGTTTCATACGCTCACCGGTAGCGTTTATATGAACGCCGAGGAAACCGCGGCCGTTGTGGACACGGCGCTGGGAATGCCCGTGCCGGAGCTGATGTACGACGCGAGCGTTGGACGCGTGCAGTTCGCAGGGGGGACCTATTCCGCTGAGGCGGGGTTTGAGACGCACCCCGTTGTTGGCGTGACGTGGTTTGGTGCGGTTAAGTATTGCAATTGGCTGACCATTGAACGCGGTTTTCCCGCTGCGATGCGTGCGTATATCGAATCGGGTGTGGCCGATGAATGGCGGCCGGTTTCCGTGAATGCTGCCGATTGGTCCACGCGTGGCATCACCGATGCGGAACGCCGTATCCTGGTTCGCAGCACGATCGGGTACCGTCTGCCGATGGATGGCGGGGCTGTCGGCGCGAGCGCGTTCAACGAATGGCTCAAGGCGGGCGCTGCGCGGGTCGATGTGGCCGGGGCTATGGTGTTCGACGCGGCCTATGGCTTTGGTCGGGATACGCTTGCAGGTGACGCCGCAAACTTCAGCGACAGCGGTGACACCGAACAGGATGAAACGACGCCAATCAAGTTTTTCGACGGGGTGCGTAGGCTCTTCGACGACGAGACGCTCACGCAAGATTCGGAGAACCGCTACGGTATCGCCGACCTCACCGGCAACGTGGCCGAGTGGATGCAGGACCCGACAAACGGATCACCCGCGGAGCGCGGCGTGCGCGGCGGGAGCTGGCGCGACGCGATCGCGTCACCGCTGCTTCGCGTCGATGGTCGAACGGCGATGCCGCCTGGTACGGTCAACGATGAAACCGGATTTCGCATCACGCGCGGTACCGGTCACTTCGCCTCGATCACGATGAACGATAAGATTGCCGTGGCCTCAGAAACAAAGTACATCATCCTCGACGTGACCGAGCCGATCCGGGTCTCACCTGTGCTCGATCTTGATCGCGTCGGGCCGTTTTGTTCAGACTTCACCGAGACGCCGCAGCCCGTGCTCTATACCGTCAACAATGCGTCGGACACGGTGATGCCGATCGCGGTGAGCACGGATCAGTCGTGGGTCACGCTGTTAGCGCCTGATCTAACCGATCTATCAGGTGAGGTTCCGGCCGGCGGTTCGATCGCGATTACCGTTTCCACCAACGCCAGCGTTAATGACCTTCTCCCCGGCACGCACTCGGCCAACGTCCTGATCACGCGGACCACCACGCCGCCGGTGACGTTCTTTCGCCATGTCGAGGTGGAGGTCGAGCCCAGCGCCACCGTGGCGGTATCCACGCCAGACCCTACCTATTCAGGGTTTTGGGAGGTGTCGTTGTCGGGACCGGCAGACCTGACCATGACGCTCGAGCGGTGCCCGACGTGCGACGCGTGTACGCTTGACTACGCGGTGACCGTCTCCGAAACGTGGCTGACTGTCGGGCCGGAGGGTTCGCTTACGGGTGAGTTGCCGCCGTCCGCTTCACCGTTGGCGCTTTCGGTTGCGTTGGATGAAACGGCGGATGCGCTGCCGCCTGGGGCGTACACGGCCACTGTGCGGTTTACGTTGATCGATCCTGCACTTGGTCCGCTTCCCGGTTCGCTTGAGGAAACGGTTACGCTGAATGTGCTCGATCCGATTGCCATCACGGGCGACGGCACCGATTGGAGCGTACCGTGCGCGGTCGATACCGCGCTGCGGCAGCGCGTGTACACGCTATTCAACAATCACGGTACGAGTGAAATCAGCGTGGATGTTTCTACCGATGTGGATTGGATCGACATCGATCAGCCCGTGCTCTCCGTTGCGCCCGGCGCTGAGGCAAGCGTGACGTTTTCACTGAACGAGTTTGCACTGCCGACGGTGGGTGAGTTCGCGGCGACGCTCTCGTTTCGCGACCGGCTGACGGACTTCGTGCAGACGTTCGACGTGTTGCTGCGGATCGACCAGGAGCTCTGTGCGACACCGTTGGTCGGGTTCAATGCGTGGGGCGCGTCGGGCGGCGCGGTGACGCCGCCTGTCGCGGGTTACACGCTGGTCAACCTGAGCGATGCCATTTCTAAAGATTGGCAGGTGTCGGTGGATCAGCCGTGGGTGCTGGTTAATGGTGCACCGGCGAACACAGTGCCAATATCTGGCATTTTGGCTCCTGGTGAGCGGTATTCCCTGGTCGTGTCCATTGATGAGGCGGCGTTGCCGACGTTGCCCGCGCAGACCCGCGAGGGCAGTTTTACTGCGACAGTGGCTATTGCTGATGCCGCGCAGCCGATCGAATCCGTCACACGCGAGGTGGTCGTACACTTGACCAATCCGGTTACCACCGTGGATGAGGCGTTGGTGGCTGCGGCGTCCGCGCAGCCCGGCGGGCCGGGGTATTCTTTCTTCATGGATCGGTATCATACGACCAATGAAGCATTTGTTGTGTTTCTTAACGATGCCCTCTCGCAGTCGAATGATCCACGCGGGGCACACTTGTTCTTCGACACCACCACGGGAGATGTTTATGTCAACGATGCCGTGACCGGTGCCGTCGGTGCCGATCCGGGTGCGCGCACGACGTTGGTGTTTTCACCCAGCGCTTCGGGTCAGATCGAGTTTGCGGCTGGTGCGTATGCGGTAGTCGCCGCTGCGACTGATTATGCACGTCACCCGGTGACGGGCGTGAGCTGGTTCGGCGCGGTGAAATACGCCAACTGGCTGACGCTCGATCAAGGGTTCGGCGCTGACGCGCGATGCTACGAGGAGGCGACCGACGCGGACCTGCCCGGATGGCGGCCCCGTTCGATTGCGGCGGCCGACTGGCTCACACGCGATCTGAATGACCAGGAACGGCGGCGGTTGGTGAACGATTACCGTGGGTATCGTCTGCCGATGGATGACGGGTTCAACAATCCCGATCGTACCGTAGACGCGGCCGACGCGTTCAACGAATGGTACAAGGCCGCCGCTTGGAGTCAGCTTCCCGGTGCCAACGGTTTTACGAATACGCAATACGGGTTCGGCAGAAACATCCTCACGGCCGCAGATGCGAACTACCGTTGCAGTCAAGACCCGTTCGAAGATGTTGCAGACTGTGCGATTGGTGGATCGACGCCGGCCGGTTTCTACGACGGCTCCACCCAGACCGGCGGCTTCGTGACGGAAGCGGATAACAACGGCTTCGGGTTGTTCGATATGAGCGGCAACGTGCATACCTGGCTCCAAGGCAAATACACGAGCACTGGTTTGGAGGACCGGCGCACCTTGCGTGGTGGTAGCTGGGATGATACGTCTGCCGGTGGAAATCTGGTGTTGACGAACCGTTTGCAGTTTGCGCCGCGACAGATTACGGATCGGCTCATCGGGTTTCGTTTGGTTCGTGCGTTGCCGTTGCCGGGCGGTGATGTGGATGCTGACGGGGATATCGATCTGGCCGATGTCTCGCTCGCAACGGCCTGTCAGCTTGGACCCGACGCGGGGCTGGGGGCGGCGTGCGGTGCGGTCGATTTCAACGGCGATCAAGATGTCGATTTACGTGACCTGGGTGAGGTCATCAACCTGTTCGGCACGAATCCGTAGCGTGTGGTTCGGATGAGCGGGCTCCTTGACGCGAACCGATCGGCTCGTGTATCGTAGCATGTGAATCATGGGGACGTAGCTCAGTTGGGAGAGCGTCGCGTTCGCAATGCGAAGGTCGAGAGTTCGAGTCTCTTCGTCTCCAGTTCCCCTCCCGCCAACGGGTCCAGCGCGGCTGATCCCGCTTGCGGTCTGCGCTATTGGGTGAGGAAGCTGTCGTTCGGGCTGGCTTTGAGGATCTCGATCGCGCGGGCTAGCTGGTTGTCGAGCGGTAGTAGCCATGTCCTTGCGTCGGAGCCGGCGGCGGCATCCCTATCGTTTTCAGCACCCAGAAACGCCGAGTCCAGTTCGTGGCGGGCGCGGCGCAGGGCGGTTCGTTCTTCCTCCGTCAGCTCGACGACGACGTCCGGTATCACCCCCCAGTTTTGGGTCAGTGCGTTCTTGTGGTTGCGGTGAATAAAGCGGCCGTCCGGCAAGCGGTAGTGGGCCGTGGTCAGCTTGACGGCAGCCGGGTGACCCGTGAGGTGGATCAGATGCTGCACGCTGCCCTTTCCGAAGCTCCTCGTGCCGACGATGGTGGCCCGCTCCCGTGCCTGGAGCGAGCCGGATACGATCTCGGCTGAGCTGGCCGACGAGCCATTGACCAGCACGACGAGGGGTAGGTCCGTGACAGTGTCTGCTGGGGTGGCCCGGTATTCATCGACGGCCTGCCGTCGGGTGACGGTGGCCAGGATCACACCGTCTTCGAGAAATCGATCCACCATCGCGACGGCTCCGAACATCGTTCCGCCCGGGTTGAAGCGGAGATCGATCACCAAGCCGCGAGCACCGGCATGGACGAGCGTATTGAGCGCCCGGTCGAACTCCTTCTGCGTGCCGTCGTGGAAGTTGCTCACGCGCAAGTAGGCGATCTGAGCATCCGGATCAGCGAGATAAACCGTTTGACCATTCGCTTGCCGTCCGAAGCCGCGAACGGAGACCATGTGAACGGGTTCGCGTTTCATGGTTACGGTCAGCCCGGTTCGTTCCCCTTGGTGGAGCACGCGCATCTGGACTTTCGTGTTTGGTTTGCCCACCAGCAGCTCGTCGATCTCGAACACCGATCGGGACGTCACATCTTGGCCGTTGATGGAAAGAATCAGGTCACCCGGTTTGATGCCTGCGCGGGCGGCCGGACTGCTTTCGATCGGGGCGATGACCGAAGGGGCACCGTCCACCAGCCCCAGAACCAGCCCCACGCCCATGTAGCCACCACGGCTGCGGCGTTCAAAAGCCGCTAGCTCATCCGGTGCGATGTAGGCGCTGTAGGGGTCGAGCTGACGTAACATGCCGCGAATGGCACCTTCGACAAGGCGATTGCCGTCCAACACCTCGACATACTGCTGATGGGCCAGTGCATCCACTTCGACCAGCGCAGCGTAGGTGTTGACGACGGCGTCCTGCCGGGCGGCCATTTGCGGCAACCGTAGGAACATCAGCGTCATGACCGCGAACAGTGCGACCCAGGTTATTCCGTGTCGTGACATTATCTGTTGGCCGTGGCTCCAGCCTGGAAAATCGGTCATTCCATCTCATCGCACCCCAAAGTTCATCGACGACCGAACCAGGTGTCACCAATCCGACGCCCACCGCTCGCGCTCGACCCGGGCGGTAATGAGGGCTAGATTATCGGCGGCGCGGGTGGCTGCGGAGGCTCGCAGCGGGTATCGGACCGGCGTTGCGATCGACCGATGGGGCGTGGAAAGGCTGGAGCGTGGCAAAAAGACAAAAATGGTACGGTGACGGATTGAACTTCACTTGCACCCAGTGCGGTAACTGCTGCAGCGGGGAGCCGGGCTACGTCTGGGCGACGAAGAAGGAGATTGGTCTCATCGCGAAGTTTCTCGATCGCGATGACGATTGGCTGAGCAAAAAGCATTTGCGGCGCGTCGGTTTTCGGTACAGTTTGACGGAGAAGCCCGGCGGTGATTGCATTTTTCTCACGCGGGAGGGCGGCAAAGTCGGCTGCTCGATTTACCCGGTTCGGCCGCTTCAGTGCCGAACGTGGCCTTTTTGGAACGTTAATCTGTCGTCGGCCCATGCTTGGTCACGAGCGTCCAACGGATGTCCGGGCATGAATAACGGTAAGCACCATGACCTCGTCCAGATCGAGACCACGCGGACCCAGAGATCGTGGTGACCGATTTCCTCTCGAAAACGCAACCCCTCGCCCATCGAATGTTCGGACAGACTCTCGCTGTCGCTCGTCTTTGAGGGGTTGGAAATGAGGCATCGGATCGTCGCAAGCCCGATCCTGCGGCGTTTGTCCATGCCACCCATCCGCCAATTCTGTCTTGCGGCCTGAGGCATCCAGGGTCGCCAGTTTGACTTGCCGGATCCTGTGACTAAGCTATTCTGGGACCGTTGGGGGTGATTCTCCAACGGATAGGCTGGCCCGCCGGAATCGAGGCGGGGCGTTCAGCAAGGTGGACCGGACACGGTTGTAGAGGATGAATCATATGCAGTGGGTCGCACGGTTAGGTATTGTTGGGTTGGTGGTGGCTGCGGCTTGCACGGCGGGCTGCTCCACGCGTGCTGGTCAGCTCTGGGTTCACTCCCATCGTAACGATGAAACGCTCACCATGACTCGGGAAGAACACAACCAAGCCGTGATTCGGATCGCGGACCATGATCGGCGTGCTTTGATTGATGATCTGGACTTCGTGTTTATGACGGATCGACCCTCGCGGCTGACACGCTGGCCCTCTCGTTAGAGTGCCGTGTCGAGATGTCGCGTCGATTATTTTTCGGCAAGCGGCTCAGCAAGCCGCGATACAACCGATCGAATATAACCCCCCATCGTGTTCTGGAGCGCGCTCGGGGGTTTTTTGTTTGCCGTGTGTAATAAGCGTGAGACTATGGTAACAGGAGCTTCGGGCTGTTGCCCTGCTTCGGAATACACCCATCGGGGACAACGGTACAATCGTTCACACCCTCACGCATGACCGCGCACCCCAATCAAACCCAGTGATGATATACCCAGTCAATGAGAAAGGACGGAGTCTTGTGCATAGCAGCCACCGCTTAGGTTCTCGGCTTGTAGGAAATAACGCCACTCGATGGATTCTCCCTGTTTTGCTTGTGGTCCCGTTGACCGGCTGCGCGTCTCAACTTGAGAAGCGCTTTCAGGCGCATATCGACTTTCTCGCAAGTGATGCCCTGACGGGGCGCGGCGTGGGTACACCGGGGATCGAAGCGAGTGCCGAGTACATTGCCGAGCAGTTTGAGTCGCTCGGGCTCGAGCCGGCTGGCGATGACGGCACTTACTTTTCAACGTTTTCTATGACGTTGGAGCGAAAGCTCACCGACAAGAGCCGTCTGGCTTACAGCGGTGATACCAACCCGCGCGTCCTTCGTGAGGATTTTGTCCCCTTTGGGTTTTCATCGAATGACGAGTTCAACGGCGGTATCATGTTCTGCGGCTACGGTGCCGTCGTACCGGACAAAGAGTGGGATGATTACGACGGTCTCGACCTCGAAGGTAATGTGGCCATGATCCTGCGCGCGGAACCGGATTCCTGGGCGGATGAGAACGGGTTCCCGACCAAGCATGCCATGCTGCAAAACAAGGTCTACAACGCTAAGGACCGTGGCGCGGTTGCGGTTCTTTTCGTTAACCGTGAACCAGCGGAGGGGGATAGCGACAGGCTCATGCCGTTTAGGACTCACGGTGCCAATGCCTACGGTATCCCAGCGTTTCACATCACGCGGGCGATGGCCGACGAGATGCTCGCCGGGAGCGGGATGGATTCAATTAGCAAGTTACAACGGCGACTCGACGAAGGCAGTTTTGCCTCAGGGTGGCTGGCGCACAAGACCATGTCAGGCTACGCCGGATTTGAGAAAGTGTCGGCACCGACACGTAACGTGCAGGCCATGCTGAAAGGGGCCGGTCCTCATGCTGATGAGGTCGTTGTGATCGGGGCGCATTACGACCATCTTGGTATTGCCAAACCGATGATGCGGCGGTTTAAGGCCGGAAAAATCGTCGCGGACTCGCAGAAACCTCAGATCCATAACGGCGCAGACGACAATGCGTCGGGCGTGAGCGGGTTGATTGAGATTGCACGTATGTTCTCCGAAGGCACGCGTCCGGATCGTAGCATTCTTTTCCTCGCCTTCACCGCAGAGGAAAGCGGCTTGCACGGCAGTATGCACTACGTCGAAAGCCCGATCATCGAGATGGACAAGACGGCCGCGATGCTCAACATGGACATGATCGGGCGTATGCCGCCGTTTGCGAACAGCGTTCAGGTTTTCGGTAGTGAGAGCGGTGAAGGGCTACCCGAACTGCTGCAACGTGAAGGTAAACGTACCGGCGTTAAAGTACTCCCGACCGGGGACGATGGCGGCCGTAGCGATCACGCGCCGTTCATTCGCAAGCAAGTGCCGGGCATGCACTTCTTCACCGGGCAGCACAGCGATTATCACAAGCCGACCGATGACAGCCATAAGATCAACGCCAAGGGCGGTGCCGACGTGACGACGCTCGTGTACCGCGTCGCAGATAAAATTGCGAACCTTCAAGACCTGCCGAAGTTCCGCAAGGCGAAGCGCCGCACCCCGAAGGATAAGGGCGATGGTCCTTTGCCGTCGTACCGGGTGGTCATGGGCTTGGCCCCAGGCTATGGGGACGATGGTGTTTTTGGGATGAAGGTCGAGGCGGTTTCTCCGGAGGGTCCGGCCGATGAGGCCGGCATGAAACCGGGCGATCGGATCATCAGCATCGGCGGTAAAAAAGTGGCCAACGTGTACGATTACATGGCCAGCACACGGAACAATAAGGCAGGCGAGACGGTTCCGGTCATTGTGACACGCGGCGGCAAGGAAATCACGCTTCAGGTGAAGCTGGCTCCGGCACGCTAAATGCTCGGAGTTCGCAGAGACCGAAGCTATCGAGACCGGGGCTCGGACCGGCAGGCGCAACCGTGATGGCTGAGATGAATCCCCAAGGCGCGCAGGCTCAGCGCGAGGCACCTGGCTGCGGGATCGGCTCGGCCGGTCAGTCCCATGCGTGTGATTTTCGCGTACGGTACGCCGAGACGGACGCGATGGGCTACCTGCATCACGCCAAATACTGGGAGTATTTCGAGCACGCCCGGACCGAATTGCTCAGAAACAACGGTTTTCGATACCGTGATCTCGAATCCGAGGGTGTGCTCTTTGTGGTCTACAAGGCCGCCTGCCGGTACCTTGGACCGATTCGTTACGATGACCTCGTCACCGTCCGGGTGACGGTCGACCGTGTGACGCGGACCCGTGTCGATCACAGCTACGTCGTGGAACGGGATGGGGCGCGGCTGACCGAAGCCACGAGTACACTGGCCTGCGTAGGGGTGGATGGTACCCCGAGGCTGATGCCGGATTCGCTCTGGGGTGCCCGATGATCTCGGCGATGGTCGTGGTCCCGAAAGGTGTCGCCGGAGGGCGTTTGCGGTCGAAAAACTGAAGGAAGCGGCTACCAACGACCGGCTCTGCCTGTTACACTGCCGCGCTTTGCCTAAAGACCCAAAACAGCTATGAACGGGTCGCCCGTTTTAGAGGAGACGGAGTCGTGACAACATTGGGCTATTGTCCCAGCAGCGTGGGTCTCGATCAGCACGGCATCACGCACACCAACGAAGTGTATTGGAATCTCTCACCGGCAGAGCTTTACGAGCATGCGATTCGTAACGGCGACGGCACGCTCGCCGCCAACGGTGCCATCGTTTGCACCACGGGTCCACACACCGGGCGATCACCGAAGGATAAGTTCATCGTCCAAGAGGATTCAACCACGGATCAGATATGGTGGGGGTCTGTCAACAGGCCGATCAGCGAAGCGCGGTTTGACGCGCTGCACGAACATGTGCTCGATCACTATCGCGATCAAAAGCTGTTCGTGCGAGATATGTTTGCCGGTGCGGATGAGGCCACTCGGCTTCCCATTCGCGTCGTCACGGAAACCGCGTGGCACAACCTGTTCGCATCGCAGTTGTTCATCAAGCCGTCCGGCTCGACGGACGGCCACGAACCGCAGTTCACGATTCTCAACGCGCCGACTTGTAAGGCCGACCCGGCGATCCACGGCACGAACTCCGGTGCGTTCATTGTGCTGCACTTGGCGCGCGGGTTGATTCTCATCGGCGGCACCGCTTACGCGGGTGAAATCAAGAAGAGTATCTTCAGCCTGATGAACTTCCTCCTGCCGCAAGAGGGCGTGTTGAGCATGCACTGCTCCGCCAATATCGGCAGTGATGGCGATACGTCGCTGTTCTTCGGGTTGAGTGGTACGGGCAAGACAACCTTGTCGGCCGATCCGGAGCGAAGGCTCATCGGTGACGACGAACACGGTTGGAGCGATGACGGCGTTTTTAACATTGAGGGCGGCTGCTACGCGAAGTGCATCAAGCTGTCGCAGGCGCAGGAGCCGCAGATTTACGATGCCATTCGGTTCGGTTCGGTGTTGGAAAACGTGGTGATGGACGATACCACCCGGGCGATCGATTACGACGATGCCACGCTCACGGAAAACACGCGTGCAGCCTACCCGCTGACGCATATTGACGGGGCCGTGCTGCCGAGCGTCGGTGGTCATCCGAAAAACGTGGTCTTCCTGACATGTGATGCGTTCGGCGTGCTGCCGCCGATTTCGCGTCTCACCCCGGCGCAGGCGATGTACCATTTTCTCTCCGGATACACGGCCAAGGTCGCTGGTACGGAAAAGGGTGTCACCGAGCCGCAGGCCACTTTTAGTGCGTGCTTTGGCGCGCCGTTTTTGCCGCTGCCACCGCAGCGCTACGCCACCATGCTCGGAGAAAAGCTCGAGAAGCACGGGGCCGCCTGCTGGTTGGTCAATACGGGGTGGAGCGGCGGTGGTTATGGCGTTGGCAAGCGGATGAACCTGAAAAATACTCGCGCGATGGTCAAAGCGGCGTTGGCTGGGGAACTCAACGATGTGGCGTTTGTGCCCGACCCCGTCTTCGGCGTCTCTGTGCCGCAATCGTGTCCGGGTGTACCGGCGGAAGTGCTAACACCGCGATCAACGTGGCCGGACGGCGCGGCCTACGATGCCAAAGCCAAGGAATTGGCGGATTTGTTCAACAAGAACTTCGCGACGATTGATGATGTCTCTAGTGACATCGCCAGTGCGGCACCGAAGGCCTAGAGGCCGCGCTGCTTGGTGGAATGCTTCGTTGTAACTCTTGCGAACTTGCGCCGTACGTGCGGGCGGTTAGTCCGCGCTGACCACAAGTCGGGCGCACAAGGCATTGATCTGGCTTACCGCCTCGCGGCATTCATCGGCCGCGCTATCGGTGGCTAGTTTTTCCAGCTTGCCCGCTTCTTCGGTGAGCATGGGGTAGCCGTAACCGCCGCCACTACCCTTGAGTTGGTGTGCGGCGACGCGCAGTGCATCGAAGTCGGCCGATCCCATTGCGTCTTGCATGATTTTGAGTCGATCGTCCAGCCCACTGAGGAAGTCCTCGACGATTTCGGCAAACGCTTCATCTTCGAGAACTAATTCGGAGCCAATTTTTTGATTTGAAGCGGATGCTGCATCCATAGGAATACCCCTTTAACCCAGGTCAGTTTTCTCGTGGCGTCTCGTGTCACGCCTTTTCCAGTCATCGGTGAGCGAGACGGCTTGGTTTTGCCGCGGATTGGTCGATCCATGCGAATCGAGCCTTAGGTTGAGCAAGGACCGGTAATCATTGGTCAGCTTCCGGCTGTGGCGCATGCCGTGGGGACAAGTCCTTATCCTGACTTCGTACGGTCTCGTTGCGGTTTGCGGACGGCGCGCTACACTGGCGAACAGCTAAGGAACAGTATTGCCTTGGGTGATTGCTTCCAGGACCGGGCGGCATGCCCGACCCGGCGGATCAATAAGCTATGGCACGGGACATTGACACCGTTGAACAGACTTCGCCCGCGTATTCGTTGACTCACGCGCTACGGCATGTGCTGAATCAGTCAGGTGACGATGTGGGCGTCGATGAGCTCCACGCTGCGCTGGGGCTTGGGCTCTTGGTGTGTGCCGTGCCGGAGGTGGTGGTTCCCGCCGCGTGGTGTGCCTATGCACGTGATGCGTTTTTGGTGGATACGGGGCGGTTGTTTGGCGCTACGATTCGTCCGATTCACCCTCCGGCGGCCGCTCGCGGTCTTAGTGGGCGTGCCGAGTTTCGCCAGCACTTTGACGCGAGCTACCGCCCACTGGTCTTGCGGGCGTTGGAACATGGGCAGCCTGTGCTGGCATGGGGCGGGTGGTCGGAGCCGCACGCACACCATTGGGGCATCATCTCGGATACTGCGGACGGCGGACTTGGGCTATCCGGAAGTGTGATTCTCGATGATAACGCTCCGGCTTCCGGGGCACCATCCCAAACGGCTGCGCTGTTAATACAATCACCGCCCGCGCAACTGTACGTTGTTGAATCCACTAGCCCAGAAAGACCCGATAGCGCCGCCTTCGTTCAGGCCACTGTGACGCACACGCACGCGGCGCTGTGCGGCGTTCTTGACGAAGCGTTTGGCGTGATCACGGGGTCGGCGGCGATTGCCGAGTGGCAGCGTTACATTGGTGCGCCGTTTCCCAGTGAAGAAGCCGCCATGGCGCTCTCTGGAATGATCGCGACAAGCGCGCGATCGCTTCAGAACACGCTGGAAAGAGAAAAACTCTCGGATGACGATACGGATGTCAGTCGGTTATTGACCACTTGTCGTGCTCTCGTAGCCGCGATGGAGCATCCCGATTCCGATACGCACGCTGCGGCTGAGTCTGCCAAGAACATACTCGAACAACTCACGATCGCGATTTGATTCCGGTGTGCCGGGCGTCTTTCCCGTGCCGTGATGCTGCGCAGATCGAAGTTTGCGGCTTGGGGTTGTTTTTTGCTTTTTAACGTTCGATACACCGCCGCGTTTGGGATGAGCTTGCGCTACCGTCCGGCGAGCTTTAGAAGGGCGGCCTCGTCGATTGTTTCGACGCCGAGCTTAGCGGCTTTATCTGCCTTGGAGCCGGGTGACTCACCGACGATCAGCAGGTTGGTCTTGGCGCTGACGGTGCTCGTGATTTTTCCGCCGAGGCTCTTGACCAACTCTTGGGCTTCTTTGCGCCCCATCGTCGCGAGTGTGCCGGTGACGACGACGGTCTTGCCATCGAGTATGCCGCCGATGACCGCCTCTGATTTCGGTTGGGTCATGTTGAGTCCGGCGGCCTCTAACCGCTCGATTACTTTGCGACCGGCTTCACTCGTGAACAAGTGAACGACGCTGGCCGCGACCTCCGGGCCGACGTCGTTCACCTCGATGAGTTCTTCTTCTGACGCGTCGCGTAGTGCGGCCATCGTACCAAAGTGGTTTGCCAGGGCTTCCGCAGTGCTCGCGCCGACGTGACGAATGTTCAGCCCCGCGAGCAGGCGAGATAGCGGACGGGTCTTGCTCGCGTCGATACCGTCCAGCAGATTATCAACGCTTTTTTCGCCCATGCGGTCCAGTTCGATCAACGCTGCGCGTCGGTCGCGTAGGGCATACAAGTCGGCGAAGTCGCTCACAAACCCGCCATCGACCAGCGTTTCCATCAGCACGCGCCCGGCGCTTTCAATATCCATTTGTCCGCGTCCGCAGAAGTGAATCAGGCGTTCCTTGAGCTGGGCCGCACAAGTCGGGTTGATGCACCGCAGGTAGACGCCGCCTTCGTCCTGCTCCACGTCGCCGCTGCACTCGGGGCAGTTCGTCGGGCGGGTAATGTGCTCGGTGCCGCGCGGTTCGTCCATGGCGACGGCGACGACCTGCGGAATGATCTCACCCGCTTTCTCCACGATCACCGTGTCGCCGATACGCAGGTCCAACCGTTCGACCTGGTCAAAGTTATGGAGCGACGCATGCTGCACGACGGTGCCGGATAGCTGCATCGGCTCCATCACCGCGCGCGGCGTGATGGTGCCGGTTTTGCCGACCTGGTAATCCACGCGGATCAGCTTGCTTTGGGCTCGTTCTGCGCTGAACTTGTAGGCGATACACCAGCGCGGGTAGCGGCTGGTTGTGCCGAGTGTCGTGCGTTGTGCGAAATCATCGACTTTGATGACAAGCCCGTCCGTCTCATACGGGAACGCGCTTCTGCGCTGTTGCCAGTCGGGAAGGTCGTTCACGAGTGATTCCACGTCGTCGTAAACGGTTTGGAAGGGGCTCACCGGAATGCCCCATTGTTGGAGCAAGGCAAAGAGCTCCGTCTGGCAGCTCGCACGAAGCGGTTCTATCAGGCCCATACCGTGGGCGATGAACTGCAATCCGCGATCGGTGATCTTACGCGGATCGAGTTGCTTGAGCGTGCCGGTGGTCGCGTTGCGCGGGTTGGCCAGTGTGGGTTGCCCGGCCTCGGCGCGACTTTGGTTAAACGCCTCGAAAGCCGCCGTCGGCCAGCAAACCTCGCCGCGAACCTCCAGCACGGCGGGTAGGTCATCACCCGTGAGCCGAAGCGGGATCGACTTGATGGTGCGTGCATTAACCGTCACGTCGTCACCGGTGGTGCCGTCGCCGCGCGTGGCCGCCAACGTGAGCGTGCCGTTTTCGTACCTCAGTGCGAGCGCCACGCCGTCGATCTTCGGGTCCACGCAGTACCGGTAGCTGGCCGACCCAAGCCCCTTACGCACGCGCGCGTCGAACTCGCGAAGTTGATCGGCGTCGTAAGTGTTGTCTACCGAGAGCATCGGTGTGGCATGATCGACGTGCTCAAATCCGGGGATGGGGGAACCGCCGACGCGTTGGGTTGGAGAGTCTTGGGTGATGAGTTCGGGGTGCTGGGCTTCCAGGTCGCTAAGCTCGCGAAGCAACCGATCATAATCCGCATCGGAAAGCGTTGGTTCGGCAAGCACGTAGTAGGCGTGGTCGTGTTGGCGGATTTCACGCCGCAGCGCTTCGATCTTGTGTTCGGGGCCAGGTACCATACGCCCATTATCGCATCGCTAGTATTCCGTGCAATGTGCTGGCGTGTGTCATCACAGACTAGTGGCGATCCGCTGACTACGCGCCATCGGCAGCGGGCGTTTTGCTTGGTTTGGGTCTTGCGGTGGGTGTTCGCGATGGTTCATAGCGCCCGCCCAGGTGTTTCGCCAGGAACTTTTCGGCGCGATCGTAGAAATCCACACGGTTTTCGGGGATCGCAAACCCCTCGCCCTCGTCGGCGTAGGCTACGAACTCGATGTCTTTCCCCGCTACCCGTAGCAGTTCGACCATTTCACGGACTTCATCAATGGGAATGCGCGGGTGGTTGGCTCCGTGGGCCATGAGCAGCGGCTTGACGATTTTGTCCACGTGTTTGAGGGGTGATTGCGACCACAATAATTCGGCGTCGCGTTCGGGATGTCCGATTCGGTCCCAAACAATGGTCTCGATCGACTTTCGGTCGCGAATAATATTTCGGGCGTAGCTACGCAGGTCGAGTGGGGCGTCGTTGCTGATGCCACAGACAAACACACCGGGTGTCGTCGTCAAACCTTGCAAGGCCGCATAACCGCCGAAACCCGACCCCATGATGGCCACACGCGTCGGATCGGCGATGCGTTTTTTGACCGCCCAATCCAAGCCGTCAAGGAGATCGGTTTGCATCTTGCCGCCCCAATCACGGTTGGCTGCGTTGGAAAAGTCCTTGCCGTAGCCGAGGGAGCCGCGGTAGTTGACTTGGAGCACGGCGTAGCCGCGGTTCGCCAGCCACTGCGCTTCGCCGTCATAACCCCAGTCGTCGCGCGACCAGGGTCCGTCATGCACGAGGAGCACCATGGGCAGGTTTTTTGCGACGAGGCCGCGCGGTGTGGTCAGGTAGGCGATGACGGAAAGCCCATCCCGCGTTTTGAACCGAATCGGCTCCATCTTGGCGAAGGTGGCCTGCTCCATCGCCGAGCGGTTCGTAAAGAGCAATTGCCCGGTCTTGGCGATCCGGTCGTAGGCGTAATATCGAAGCGGACCAAGGTCGGAGTCGATCGCGACGAGCCACGTTTGATCGGCCCGGTCTCGGTTGATGATCGTGAAGCTGCCACGGTGGAGCCTTTTGATAATGGCGAAGTCTTCCTTGACCTCCTCATCCAGCACCTTCCAGACCATTCGCTCCTTCATAAACCCGACGGCCTGGACGGTGTGTTTGGTAGGGTGAATGACGATACCCGCCAAGTCCGATCGCGGATCACCGGCAAGCGTGACACCCTTGCCCGTGGCGATATCGATCTGCCGCAGCTCGGTCGTGCCTGTGTCGGCGCTACTTTGGACATAGAGGCCGTCGTTGTGGGGTGTAAAGCCGCGCGGACCACCGTTCAACAAGTCGGCCGGTCCCCACGAATAGAGCAACCGCCACGGTGCGTCGGCGTCGTCTCGAACGAACAATTCCAAGCCGCCGTCATCCCGCGAACGCAGCGCCGCGCTGATGATGAAATCGTGATTGGGGACAAAGCCGATGAACCCGTTAAGGTTTTCCACGGCTAGTGTGAGATCTCCGGTCTCGATATTGAGCCGGTAGATGTCATGCCGATCCGGATCAATGCGGTTCAACGCTACGAAGATATCATTGGGAAACTTCGGCGAGATCCCGATGATGCCGGCTTGTACCTTGTCGAACGGGGTGAGGTCGCGTTCTTCATTCGTGGTCAAATCGACGGCGTAGAGGTGCCAGTTTTCGTCGCCGGCTTTGTCTTGGATGTACAGGATTTGGTGGTCGTTCTCAGCCCAGAAGTACCGTCGAATGCCACGGTCTCGGTCCTTTGTGATCGGGTGGTCATTTTTTTCTCCGATCGTGCGCACCCAAACATTCATGACGCCGCGGTCCGGAGCCAGGTAGGCCAGCCGTGTCCCATCCGGTGAAATCCGAGGGCGCGACTTGTCTGGGTTTCCAAAGAGCACATCTCGCGGAATCATCGGCGGCAACTCGGCCCGCGCAGGGGGAAAGTGCCAAGACCCTGTCACACACAAGAGCAGTAAGAAGCATCGCCGCATCATGAGCCACCCAAAGAGAAATCAACCGGAATCCTGAGACGCCGCGCTCGGTATCCGACAGGACCCGCATCGGATCATGCCAAAGACGCACAGCGCGGCATTATACATCATGACCCGCGAGAGCGTGAGCCCGCAGCGTATCAAAGTGTGGAAAGTCGTTGCTTGCGGGGGATGTCTGTGCGCTGGCCTGCGGGGCTTCTTGTGCAAAGACCCCCACACAACCTCCCCTTGGCAAGGGAGGAAGAAAGAGGGCCAACATCCTTGGAAACGGTAGCCGTGCCGCACCAGCCGTGTTGCACAACCGTGCCGCTGCCCGGGGTCTGCTCAACTGCTATGGCGTGGCGATCGGGCAGTTGCCGCAGGTGTCGCCGGTCTCCACCGTGATGGCGTTCCAAGGTGCGAAGCAATCGGCACCGTTGAGCACGTCGATGATGGCCAAGATATCCGGTGCCCCGGTGACACCGCTCGCATCGACATCGGTGCTGTAAACATCCCACACCGGCATGGACATCCCATTGAGAATGTCGATCAGCTCCATGATGTCCCCCGGGCTGGCCGTGCCGTTGCCGCTCACATCACCCGGAAGGAACGAGAACTTCGTCGTCTGGGCCGTACCCGCTCCATCGTAGGTGATCGTCGTACACGATCCCGGCGTGATGGGGCGCGCCAGCATGATCGTGTAATCACCCGGGGCACCTTCGCTGATCGAGGTGATGCTGTTTGGCAGTAGGCCGCCGTCGCTGCCCTCACATATGGACCAGCAAGCCGCCGAACCTGAACCGGCCGGTCCCGTTACGGTTAAGGTGTCAATGCCGAGCGGCGCAGCGCCGTTAGCGCAGTCCTTCGGGTAGCGCGCATCCACCGTTCCCGGCAGTTGGCGGACGTGGTACACGCCTGACCATTATCGACACCACCCACACAAACATCGCCGGTGCAAACGCTGGTGAAAGGGCGGCCGGTCATGTCGGCGCAACCGTTACCCTTGTTGGGGCCTTTCGCGCAACGCGGCGAACAAGGTAAGCCCCCGTTATCGCCACCGACGCACGCCGTCTCCGTCGCCTGGCTGAAAGTGAAACACCTTTCGGTATTATTGCAACCGCCGATACACGTCGCGTCGCCAGTTGGAAACGCGCGGTCATAGTTACAGTATCCAAGGCTACTGCCGAGGCAATCAAAGTCGTCATCACAAACCACGCCTTCATTGCAGCCGCCCACGCAGTGCCGCTGCCCGCCGTTACAGCAGATGGCGTCAAATACATCGTCTGTGGCGTTATAGGCATCCGTCGAAATGGAAAGCCCGTCGATCGTGATCTCAATAGCGCCTGTGGTATACTTCCCAGGGGCGCAGTCGTCGTTTTGTGTTTGCAACGGTGA
>JAJRSR010000063.1 GCA_024278695.1 Planctomycetota bacterium
GCGTCCAGCGGGGCGCTCTTACTCTTGGCCGCGTCAAGCAGCGTGGCGAACCGAGCCGCACCACCACCAAACGCGCTGACCAGCGTGGTCTTGTTCACAGCAGCCGCCCGGAACAAGAGGCCTTCTTTGCCAATGATCTTGATCATCTCTGCGATGTCCTCCTCATCAGCGTCCAAGATCTCTCCCAGCTTCTCGTGATCGATCCTAAAATGGCTGACGCTGACACCACCGATTTTTTCCGCGTCGCGTTTGAACGTCAGCGCGCCCATCACCTGAGCCACCATTTCGCCATCGACCTCGTCAGACTTTTCAGCCATGCTCGCCACCACCTCTTTGATGATCTCAAACGCCTGCTCTTTCAGCTCGATGACGCGCGGTGCGTCGGTGGTATCCACAACAGACGAGATCCCAAACAAACCGCCCGCTTCAGAATCGAGCCCCTGCACTGAAAAACGTAGACCATCCATCATCATGGCAAGCTCTTTGACCAGCTCGACGAGTTTTTTGGCCTGAGCCTCATCGATGCCTTGCTCGGTGGCCGCACCAACCAGTTGGTCGATCTCGCCAATTTGGCCCTTGATGAACTCACGGTCAAACGTCTGCCCAAACGCCGCGATAAACGCATGGCCCGGCAAACCGGTCAGCAAGGAACCCGTTGTGGTTTTGACCTTCAACTTCGCCGCGAGTGAACTCTCCGACTTGGCGATCATGGCACCGCGAAGCCCGATCCCCGCATCCTGAACGGACGCGCCGATCATCAACGACCCGAGACCTTCGATGAACTCCTCAAGGTTCTTGCGGTTCTCGTCCATCATCTCTGGGGTCATGGCACCGCTGGACTGCGCCTGCGCCATCGCCATCATGAGCATCATGTTGATCATGGGCTTGAGCGGGGTGAACATCTTCTCACCGTGGACCCACACCACCAGATCAAGCGCGTCCATCGCGGCCAGCTCGCCCTTGCTCATGACCGACGCCACCGACGCCTTGCTCGCGGCGACCGACTGAACGGTCTCGGCCTTCTGGCCGATGGCGATTCGCTTCCCGTTGATCGTGGCGAACAGCGACTGCCCCATCATGTTGATCGCCCAGACGCCGCTTTCGTTCACGGTGCCGCCAAGACCTTCGAGCACCGCCTTGGGGTCGGCCGCAGAGAACGTCAACGCGGCGCTGGATTGAAGATCCGCCATTGACTTGATGGGCATCATCACGACGGCAATCGGGTGAGCCTCATCAAGCCCGCCCAGCATCGGCAGGTTCATCTTGAGCATCGAGACGACCGAGTTCATCGGCGGTGCCACAAACATATCCAAGCCAAGGTTGGTGATCGTCCGCTGCACGTCGCCGTCGAGGGCCTTCAAACTCGGCAGGCAGACAAACGCCGCAGCCTCCGAAGGTATGCCGGACAACGCCGCCTTCATGTCGGCCGCGCGTGTGGGAACGGGGGCCAACGCCAACAGGCTCAATGCCAACACTGAATACTTACGAATCATCACAAACCGCTCCTATTGTTTTCGATTTCGTTCGACAACTGACACGCAAAGCGGGAAGACAACGAACCCGCAGACGCAAAGCCTACCACTTCCCCTACACGAAGTGTACGCGCTAATGACGACCCATGCCGCGCCTACGCTCATGCTATTGTCGGCAGGATACCCGGATTGAACCAGGACGCAACGAACCTAAGAGCCGCGAAACGAGTCGATAAATCGCCCGGAAACCACCGAAATCGCAAGGTTCGAGTGCCACTTCGACGTGATCGGAATGGCCGTGCCCCCAAACGCAAAGGACATGTTTAGACAGAGGTTACAATAATCGACGACGCCAAGTCGCGAGAAATCCACCGCGATCAGCCATCTTCGACGCGAACCGGAATCACCGTGCCAGCCGAAGCATCCTTGACGGCTTGCAGGAACGCGGCCTCTTGCTCCTCTGGAATAAGATATTGTAGTGCAATGTCCGCCTCGAAAGACTCTTCCTCCAGCAGGCACTCGTGCTCATCCAACAACCGCCGAACGGACTCGCGTAAGGCATACGGCAGCTTCAAGACATACCGATGCCGCGTCACCTTCTCCTCGGTTTCGAGCGACGCAAACACCGTCTTGGCCGCAGCACTGTAGGCAGAGACCAGCCCGCCCGTACCGAGCTTCGTACCGCCGAAATACCGTGTAATCACCAGCGCGACATCACCCAGGTCGGTCCCGCGTAGCACGGCCAGCGCCGGCGGCCCGGAAGTGCCCGAAGGCTCACCGTCGTCGCTCATCCCCTCCGAGACGCTCGCACCGTAGCCGACCTTGAACGCATAAACATGGTGCGACGCATCCGGCATCTCGGCTCGTATTTCCTTGAGGAACCCCTGAGCTTCCTTCACAGTGAAGGCCGGTGCCACGGTGGCGATGAACCGAGAGTTCGAGACGCGCAACTCCACGCGATGACGACCTTTGGGAATGAGATACCGGCTCATACGCTGAGTCTAACGGACAAAACAAGCAAAATCGAGATCACGCTGCGCCCACGAGCAGCGAAAGCACCAGCACGCTAACCGAGCCGCGGGCTTCAACCTGCGCGGTGCGCCGGGGTTCTGAAAAGTGGATACGACGCTACGAAGGCACGGCTGCCTTTCGAGCCCCTCTACCGTCCCCGAAGATCGTAGCACAACAGCCTGGCCGGCTTGTTCGTATGGTCGTCCGGTTCGTTCTGCGCCACGAAAAGCAGGCCGCGACTTAGTGCCGGTGGGCTCCAGGTGCTCTTGGCGCGAAAGAGCGCCGTCCGCGCCAGCTCGCGGTATCCCTTTGGCGATAGGTCAAGCCAGAGCAGGTGCCCGTCCTCACCGAGGGCCAGGTACGCACCGTCGGCGTACAATAGGGAGCCGCGGTAAATGCCGGATGGCAGTTCCAGTTTCTTGTCACCGCTGCTAACCTGCTCCTTCCAGGATGCGTCGTTCTTCCAAACCAGTTTGCCGTCGCCCGCGCTGAGGCATACGACATTTGTGCCGTACTTCCCGTGCCCGTTGAGCCCATACAAGTGGCCATCGCGGTAGATCGGCGTGGAGAAATGCGAGAGCAACGCTTTGGATTTCCAGGCGACGTCAAAACCGCCGCCGGGTTTCAGGTGCAGCAGTGCGCCACCGGTCCCGTAAGTGGATGTCACAAACACCTTATTGTCAAAGACGACAGGGTTGGCCGCGTTGCAGGACTCGAAGCGCTTGCCGCGAAAGGGAAACCGCGTTTCGATCGTTCCGTTTTCGGGATCAATCACCAGCAGCCCACCGACCGTCGGCTCGCGTTTGCCGCCGGCGAAGACGAACACCCGTCGTTTCCCGTGAACCTTGGCCGCCATCGGCGCGGCGTAGCTCATACCCCACTGATCTCCAGCCCGCCACATTTCCTTGCCGGTTAGTTTGTCAAACGCAACCACGCACGGACCGCCCGCCGCGCCGACGTTCACGATGAGCTTGTCACCCTCGACCAGCGGTGCCGCGCTGACGCCAAAAAACCCGAGTCCGATCTTGTAGTCCTTGCGTAGATCGCGGTGCCATATTTTTTCCCCGGTCTTGAGGTCCAGGCAGTTCAGCTTGCCCTCGACGCCGAGCGTATAGACACGCCCCGCGTCGATGCTCGGCGCACAGCGCGGTCCGTTGCCGAATTGGTACGGGTCTTCATAGGCCGTGGGATATTCGAATCGCCAGAACCGCTTTCCCGTCCCGGCCTCAAGGCAATCAACGACCTCCCGATCTCCCGACCGATGAAAGAACACGACTCGATCACCCACCACGGACGGCGGCGCGTAGCCCCCCGCCTGCCGCGTCATCTCCCAGACGAGCTTCGGCGCGCCGCTCGAAAAATCCTTCATCAGCCGTGTTTCCGAAGAGACGCCGTCACGGCGCGACCCCAGTAACCCCGGCCAATCTTCTGTGACAGCGCCGGCGGGTAATGGCTTTGGAGCGGCGTGGAACATCAACTCCGGATAGGGCTCGGCCGCCTGAGCCATCACCGAGGGAACCGGCAACCAAGTGCCCGAAACAATCGCGATACCCATCAGACCTCTCGAAACAATGCGACGAGAAACAAAGTCCATAACGATGATCCTTTCTGTGAACCGATCCGGGCCGACCCGCGCTGCATGGTATCCGCCACGCGCCGCCCTGCCTAGTTTTCGTTGATACCTCACGACACCGGGAGGGCAATGCAGAATCGACGGATGGGTGGCATGGACAAACGCTGCGGGATTGAGCTTGCGAATGTCCAACGGATGCAGCCTGCAGCGTTTGCCCGTGATAACCTAACAGGGGGAAACACGGGCAAGCGTCGCTTCAAACACCTCTTCTGAATCCGCAACATCGTTTCCGCGACGCTTGTCCATGCCACCCCAGTTGCAGTCGCCTATTCCGTCTTGCACCCACCATCCGTAGCTCAACCAATCGAAGTCACGTCAACGAAGTTGGCGGCTACTGTTGCCGCACATCGACCCCCGCTCTACATTGCTGTCTATGGATGAGGGCACACTCCGCAAACTTGAGTTCGAAAGTATTCGCGAGGTGATCGCGGGGTATTGCGGCTGCGCACTGGGCAAACGGCTCGCGCTGTCGATGGAGCCGGCCCACAACGCCGACCTCATCCGTCAATGGCTCGCGCAGGTCGATGAGCTCATACGCATCGCCCCGGACCACGACTACCCGCCGATGGGCGGCGTCCACGATATCCGAGACGCCGTAACACAATCGGCTGTCCCTCCGCCGTTGGAGCCGCTGGAGCTGGCGCGCATCGCCGAGACGCTTCGCGCGACCGCGCCGCTGCGCACCTGGCTCATGCGTGTGAGCACTGTCACACCCACACTGACCAAACTCGCGGAGCGCGTCGATGACCTCAGCCCGATCGGCGTGACCATCGGCGAGTCGATCGACGGGCGTGGAGAGGTGCTCGATCACGCCAGCGCCAAGCTCAACAGCATCCGTCGATCCATCGATAGCGCGCAGGCCAACGTCAAAGTCGTGTTCGACCGGCTGCTCCGGTCTCAGAGCCACACCAAGCTGCTGCAATACAGCGGCGCGACGTTTCACAATGACCGGATGGTCCTGCCGCTCAAGGCGGAGTACCGTGGGCGCATCGCGGGGATCATCCACCGTAGCTCCGACTCCGGCTCCACGCTTTTTGTAGAGCCGGCCGAGTCCGTACAGCTTAACAACACGATCATCCGCCTGCGCGATGACGAGATCAAAGAGGTCACGGAAATACTGCGCCAACTCACGCGCCGCATCAGCGCCAACGGTAACGCCATTCTCGCGACGCTCCGCGCGATGGGTGTACTCGACCTGATCGCCGCGAAGGCGCGCTACGCCAAAAAGCGAAAGTGCATCTGCCCGCTGATCGACGAAGGCTGCGTGCTCGACGTTCAACAGGCGCGGCACCCGCTACTCGTGGAGCTCTTCGCAAACGAAGCCGAGGCCAAAGCCGGCGATCCGGAATCATCACCGCGTGTGGTCGTGCCGAGTGATATTCGTCTGGGTGATGATTTCGACGTGCTGGTCGTCACCGGCCCCAACACCGGGGGCAAAACCGTCATCATCAAGACGGTGGGGTTGCTCGCATTGATGACGCAATGCGGTGTGCCGATCCCGGCGGCCGCGGGCTCGCGCATGCCCGTCTATAAAAGCGTTTTCATCGACATCGGCGATGAGCAGAGTTTGCAGCAATCGTTGTCCACATTCAGCTCACACCTGTCGAATCAGCTTCGGATCTTGCAGCGGAGTGGGTCACGTTCGCTCGTGCTGATCGACGAACTCGGCGCGGGTACCGACCCGGATGAGGGTGCCGCGATCGGTCACGCGGTGATCGGTGAACTGCTCCGACTTGGCACCAAGGCCATCGTCACGACGCACCTGTCCGCATTAAAGGCCGTGCCATTTTCCACCGAGCGAGCCGACAACGCCTGCGTCGACTTTGACACCGAGAGCATGGCTCCGACCTATGTGCTGCACATCGGCGAGCCCGGCACGAGCAACGCCATCGTCATCGCCGAACGGCTCGGCATGCCGATGCGACTCGTGAAGCAGGCGACCGAATACCTTTCCAGCACGTCACGCGCGCTCGACCAGGCCATCAAGGGCACGCTCAAATCCCGCCGCCAAGCTGAACAGGCCCGCCGCGACGCGCGCGAAGTCAGCCGCGAGGCCGAAGACCTGCGCCGCGCCGCAGAAGCCGAAGGTGCCGCGCTACGCCAACAACAGCAAGCGTTCGACCAATGGACAGCGTGGGTCAACGCGCTCGCACCGAAGGACGAGGTCTACATCAAACCGCTCGACCGAAAAGGCAAAGTCGTCCGCGTGCAATTGCACAAACAGATGGCCCTGGTATCGGCCGGCGCAATGGACATCGAGGTACCGTTGCGGGATATTGCGCCGGTTGGCGACAAATAACCAGACGGGGAAGGGCGCAATCTTCCCCCTACGCCTTTTGGTCATCCCATAGATTCTATCGCCCGGCGACCTCCGCGACTCCCATAGACTCTTTTGCCGTGGCCTGGATCCATTTTGTCATGTTCGGGTGGGGGCAAAAACCGCGTCCATCCGCAACGTACTTGAGCCCCTGCAAGACATCTTTATACGGCCCGAAGCCCGCCACCCGGAACGGGATCACGATGCAACGCCCACCGTCTCGGGTGGCGTTTTCCACATACGAACGGATGCGCTGCTCGGACGCCTTACGTCGCTCCGGCCAGTCTTCCCGAAGCGTCTCACAGTGCACATGCTGGAAGGCACCCAGACCATGCAGCCCCTGCACGCGCAGACGCATATGAGCGAGCCATCGTTCGTTCTCGGCCTCGTCGCCGGGACCGTGGGCGAGGATCAACACACTCTCCTTGCTCGGGTCCTTGCTGAGCGACTTCACACGGTCGACGAGTATTTCGTCAACCAGGGGCGACTCACCAACACCCTGTTTACTGATGACAACACGCGCCTTCAGCTCGATGGGTTCGGGCGTCTCCATGTGGTGCCCGCCGCCGGACTCGCCCATGCCGGAAGCACCCATGCCGGCTTTTCCATGGCCGGAATCTTTCTTCATGCCTTTTTTCATTTCTTTCTTATCGTTGCCATAACCAGCGTATCGCATACCGTGCCCCCCACTGGGCAGCTCATCGCGGTGCCCCAGGATGTACTCCGTCGACTCCAGGAAGCTATCTCCCGAGATGAACATCCTGACCACGACGATACGCTTAACGCCTTGGGACTCAAGTCGCTGCGACGCGGCACGGAGCGTCGAGGTCTTGGCCATGCCGTAGGCGATCTCGATGGGAAACTTCCCGCGCAACGGAGAGACCGTCTGCTCGACCGCTTGATTCCACGCCGCACCACCCCCGTGGGCCATCACTAAAACGCCCCAATCATTAGGCTGCGAATCTTTCGCCTGCGCGAGGTCGGGCATACCCACCAAGAAACTCAAAGCCACGATAAGCAGGCAACCCAAGTTGCGTGCGCTGGTTCTCATCTTCATCTAGAATCTCCCGTTTCTATAAAGCTCTGTTCTCTTACTTAATTTCAAACCCATTCACCGGTATCGTAGCTGGCACTTCGTTCGATGCCAATACGGCAGCCGGACGCCATCGCACGAGACACAAACCCTCTTGATGACACGTCAGAATCCCGGCCGGTGCGGAAACGGAACGCGCGTCAGCATGATCTTCGCCTGATCGCCATTGGCATGCAGTTCCATTCTCGCGGGCTTACGCCCCGTCCCGGCGTTCCGTTCGAACAAACTTTGAGCCGCCAACAGATCCGTTCGCTTCTCCACGACACCTTTATGGGGATAGCGCGGTCTTCCGCCCGCCTCGTTTCCCTCGATCAGATCCGCGATAATCGGGAACGTAAACGTCCACGGACCTATCGCGTCACGATTCGGTGCGTAGGGATTGCTTGGTGTATGCCGCCTTCCACTTAAAACGCCAATCGGACGGCCGTCAAAGTTGACGTAATTACTCACCAACGGTCCAAGTGCATCTCGGCCTGTGCCGCTGATAAAACCTGACCCGCGTTGGGAGTAGGGAACGCCTTCTCCAACGGGTCCTGCGGTTCGGAACCAATACGTCATCTTCCACGCGCCGGCGGGCGCATTCGCAGGGTATCCCCGAATCGCACTCGGGCACACCCAGCTCCCCTCGTTCACAAAAGAGGCCAGGACGCGCCCAACCGTTGATTCATATTCCGGACGCGGGTCGAATGGATCCGCATTGGGGTCCGACAGATTAATATCCTCCATGTACGGTACGCGGTCTTGCCAGGTGAAGGCATACTGAAGAACCCCCGTCCAAATACTGCGCAGGTTGTTGCGGCAGATCACTTGCTTGGCCGATTCTCTTGCGCGCCCCATCGCCGGCATCAAAAAGGCGATCAGCATTGACATGATCGACATGACCACCAGTAACTCAAGAAGCGTAAACCCTGTACGGGATTTCGTCGGGTGTCGCATGATTCAAACTCCTGCGGCATCGCACGCTTGGTAGCGTCCGACACCGGTCGTCAGTTATTCCTGTTCGATGAAACGAATCTGAAACGCAGCCACGTCAGACACATCAACGTCGCGATCGCCGTCGAAATCGAACAGACACAAACATTCTTCTGCGGTCAACAAGTCCCCCGAAGACGGAAGTTGATCCGGCGCATTCAAACATGCTGCCATGGCAGGCCAATCAAAAAGACCCACGCTCCCATCCTGGTCGAAGTCGCCGGTCGCTTCGATCGTGAGGCGTATGGTCAATGTGGGCGCTTGGGCTTGCGGCTCGAACGGCAAGACTTCTTTCATGAAGAAACTCGGGAAACCTGACTGCGGACCCTGGATTTCCGTCTCTGTCATGGCGGTGACGACGACAATGGCACGACCCCGATCAAGCTGCTCTTGGAAGTAACGTCGTACCGCGCCGCCGGAAAGGTCGAGGTCAATATCAAAACGCACATCAAACGGGATCGGCTGATTCCCGGGTAGGTAGTCCGTCGGTACGCCGATCGCCCACGGCGTGGGCGTAAACGGGCAGATGCCTCCCGGATCGCCGCAAATCGGCGTCGGCAGGTTCTCATTGTGCAGCCCCTTGACGCTATCTTCGACATGCAGGATGTCATCAGTCGCGTCTTGGTACACAAACGGAAAGGGGTCGCGCGGAAACTCCATTTAGGAGTCCGACCCGACAAACGGAGCAAACTCATCCCAACTGGCCGAGTCAAACATCGGGCCGAAACCTGCCCCGAACAGTTCCAAAGGCCGCCCAGGATCGGTATCTGTGCCGACACCATAAGTAAACCATTCGTCCACCGTCAGATCGACGGACCACTGGGCACCTTCCCGACTCGTCAGGGTCACGGTGACCGATTCAATCTGATAGGCGCTAAGGCCCAACCCCGGACAAACCTGATCGCTCGTATCCCAGGCGACGACCACATAGGCATCGCGATCGTTGAAACCGGATTGTCCGGCGGCACCAAACGTAGTGCCCACAGCTCGGGATCCGGGCGTGAAATTAAACGGATAGTGCCACCGGTCGTCCGTGGGCAAGTCAAATAAGAACTCACCAGCCTGTGCGAACGGCGTAAGCAGCAGCGACGTCAATAGAAACAGTTTTCTGGATCGTCTCATGGGAAAGCCTACCTCTTATTCACCCTTATTCAGAGCCAATACCATCCGCACCACAGTTACGCCTTGAGGCTGTCATCCAGCAACATCTTGCCAAGAAGCGTGGGCTGTCGAGCGGCCAGCTCGTTGATCGCACGGCTTATGGAACTCAACTCATCCTCGGATAAGTGCAGCGTGGTGGCACCAACCGCTAGGTGGTACGACCCATGACTGCATCGCCCCAGTCGAATTGTGGGCGCGTTAGCTTCCAGACACATGGGGCGCTCCTCGCGAAGAACTCTGCTTGCGTCGGTACGCACACCCGAAGCCCCCACACAACATGAGCACCAAGCTGGCCGGTTCCGGTACGATGGTGGGGTTGTCGATGCCGAACGTGAACCGCTGATCCATACCGGCGAGGCCATCCGGCACGGAAATCCCGATCTGTATGTGGCCGATATTGCTAAAGACCGTTTCAAAGTCCATCCCTTCGAAAGAGGTGAACTGCGGGCTGTTGGGATCGATCGCGAAAGAGATCAAGGTCCACGAGTCACTCGGCACCATCGCAAACTCAATGGCCGTCGCTCCCGGAAAATTGAAAGGGCTGGCGAACCGCGCGAAAAAAGTCAGCGGGATTCCTGCATCGTGCCGGATCCATGCGTTAAACTCTGCCACGCCATCGCTGATCCAGTCTCCCTCGAAGGCACCACCACTGGCACCAAACTCATCCTGCGCCCGGAAAAGAACCGGCGTATCATCTGCGGCATTGGCGACGAAATTGAATCCCGTCAACGAAAAACTGCTGCCGTCCGGACCACCGCTCGCCGCCCAATCA